>DASPQS010000184.1:0-22666 GCA_035624865.1 Binataceae bacterium (SeqCode)
GTCGCTGGTCTCATCGTCAAACCTTAGGCCGTGCGCGGCGCGTCACTTGATGCTTTCGGCCTCGTCGATGAGCATGATCGGAATGTCTTCCTTGATTGGGTAACGCAGCTTGCAGGCGTCGCACACCAGGCCCTCCGGCTTTTCGGTCAGATGCAGAACGCCCTTACACTTTGGGCAGGCAAGAATATCGAGCAAGTCCTGACTGATGGCCATCAATTCAGTCCTCCGCCGTGTTAATTTGCGCACTGATGCGTCGCTGGTACCACTCCCCGGCGGCGCGCCCGCTCGGCAACCATTGAGAGCAGTAGCGCTTCATTACTCTCATCCATCACCGCTTCTACCCGCAAAGCGTACATGGGAACGGCGCCAGCACAAAATTTTTCGAGTTTCACCAGGTCCTTTTCAGTCGTCAGCAGGAGTTGAGCGCCGCCCGCGGCATCCTGAATATGTTTCCAGTCGCGGGCGCTGTAGTCATGGTGGTCCGGATAGTCAAGAGTGTTCGAAATCTGCGCACCCAGCGCACGTACCGTTGCATGGAACCCCTCGGGACTACCAAGTCCGCTGACGATAGCAACACGCCGGCCGGTAATCGCGATCTGGCTTTCCCGCCATTCACCGTTCTTTGCGTGCACCAGGCTCGTTGCTCTGAGCGCCGCCCGCATCACTGGCTTGCCCTTGAATGCGGCATTATCGGACGCGGCCTGCGCACAGGCGGCATTTTCGCCCGATGCCATCAAGATGACCGCATCGGCGCGCCCGATGGCGCCGAGTGGTTCACGCATCGGACCTGCCGGCAGTACCCATTCGTTACCGAAGCCGCGCGCGGCATTGACCAGGATTAAATCCAGGTCGCGCCGCAGGCGTAGATGCTGGAAGCCGTCGTCGAGGATGACGATGTCGATTGCCGCGCGGCGGGCCAGCAGAGAAATGCCATCGACGCGCCGCCGGGCCACCGCGATCGGTCCGGCGAACGACCGCGCCATCATCACGGATTCGTCGCCAGCTTCACCGGGCGACAGCATGATCCGGGCACCGTCGGAGACGAGTGCGGCGCCGGGGCCGTTCGAGAGGCGCCCGTAACCACGGCTGACGATGCCGACCCGGTAGCCGCGGTGCGCCAGACGCGAAGCGAGGAAGACGGTGAAGGGTGTCTTACCGTTCCCGCCGACTGTGAGATTACCAACGCTGATAGTAGTCACCCCGGCGTCGCGCGCCCTGGTTTGCCACCATCGCGCGCGTACAGCTAGTATTCCTGCATACAGTGCCGAGGCGGGTGTGAGTGCCGCCCAAAGCGGCCAGTAAGCCACTGGAAGGTCTTGCCTCCATAACCGTTCGATTGCGGGGCGTGCTGGTCCTGCGATCATCCAGGTGGAAGCCTAAGCAGGCTTTTGAGGTGCTGCAAGGTGGAGGCAGCGGCACCCGCCAGATGCTCGAGTACGCGGCGAGCGCGGTCGCCGGCAGCGCCGCGCAACGCATCGTCGGCCAGCCATTCGGCGGCGGTGCTCTCCAGTTGGGCGCCGTCAACCACCACCCGGCCGCCGCCGTTTTCAATGAGCGCTTCGCCCACCATGCGCTGATTTTCGTAATGCGGCCCGAACATTACAGGAACACCCCAGGCTGCGGGTTCCGCGAGGTTCTGGCCGCCCCGCGCTGGTGCCATGCTGCCGCCCACAAAGGCGACTGCCGCACGGCTGTAGAGCGCGCGCAACTCGCCCATCGTGTCGAGCAGCAGGACATTTTGGCCAGATCGGGCAGGGGTGAACTCAGACAGGGAACTCGCTCTGATCCAGGGAACTCCGGCCGCGCGTAGTTCGTCTTCAACCTCGGTAACGCGCTCGAGATGACGGGGCGCAATTACGAGTGCGAGCCCGCCGAAGCGATCGGCAAGATTCCGCCACGCGTTCAGCACCATCCGTTCCTCGCCTCGAGCGGTCGAGCCGGCAACCAGAATGGGTTGGCCTGCGGCAAACTCCCGCAATGCCGGGCGCAGATCGGAATCAGAGGCGCCGCCGGGTTCGAACTTGGTGTTGCCGGTGACGAATACACGCGTGTGTGGTGCCCCAAGTGAGATGAAGCGGCTGGCGTCACCGGGCGATTGTGCCAGGACCAGGTCGGCCTGAGCGAGCGCTGGTTCAATCAGGGGACGAATCGTGCGGTAGCGCGCCAGTGAACGTTCGGACAGACGCCCGTTGATTATCGCGATACGGGAGCCAGCGCGCGCGCTTTCGAAAAAAAAATTCGGCCACAATTCAGTTTCGGCGATCAGCAGCAATTGCGGTCGCACGCCTGCGATGAATCCACGCACCGCCAGCGGGCAATCCAGCGGTGCGAGTTGGCAGGCCGAGACCCCCGGAAGCCGCCGGCGCGCGGCTTCCCGCCCGGCGATGGTCATTGTCGTGACAGTAATCGCGGCGCGGGGAATTTCGCGGATCAGGCCGAGCACCACCGAGCGCACCGCTTCGATCTCTCCCACCGACGCCGCGTGGACCCACACGCGAATCTCGTCGGCGACAGCGGACCTGCCGGCCACGATCGCGCGGCCAAGCCGCTCGCGGCGGTTGCGCTGATCCCGGCCACCGGCAAAGAATAGGGCAAACGGCAGTGCGGGGTACCAGAGTGCATTGTAGATCCGCATGAGCATCGGGAGACTCGCGCGCACGACCCTCGCGTTGGCGGCTTGCTCAGGATTCAAGGCCCATGCCGCTATTGCCGGCGGCCTCAGCCGACGTGAATTGCAGCTCATACAAGCGGCTATATTCGCGACCCATCGCGATAAGCTGATCGTGCGTGCCCTCCTCAACGATGCGGCCATGAGCCAGAACAACGATCCGATCGGCACGTCGCACCGTCGACAGCCGATGGGCGATAACAAGCGTTGTGCGATTTTCGATCAGGCGCTCGAGCGCCTCTTGCACCTGGCGTTCGGCCTCGGAATCGAGCGACGAGGTGGCCTCATCGAGGATCAGGATCGGTGCGTTCTTGAGCAACGCCCGAGCGATCGCAAGGCGCTGACGCTCGCCTCCGGAAAGCCGCACGCCGAGTTCTCCGATCACGGTGTCGTAGCCGTTAGGCAGGCGCATGATGAAGTCGTGGGCGTTGGCGGCGGTGGCGGCGCGCACAATTTCGTCCAGCCCCTTTGCGATATCGCCATAGGCGATATTGGCACGGACGGTATCGTTGAAAAGGAAAGTGTGTTGCGTAACCAGACCGATTTGGGCGCGCAACGCAGCGATCTTGTAGCGCTGAACATCCCACCCGTCGATGGTTACGCGGCCTTCCTGCACGTCATAGAACCGCGGAATCAGGTCGGCCAGCGTCGATTTGCCACCCCCGCTCATTCCGACCAGTGCCACCACCTGGCCCGCGCCGATCTCGAGATTGACATCGCGTAGCGCCCAATCCGCACCGTAGCGGAAGCTGGCATGGTCGAACCGGATGGTATGCGGACCCGCCCCGAGCGGGAGGCCGTCAGGTGCGTCCGGAACTTCCACCGGTGCGTCCATCATCTCGAAGACACGTTCGGCCGCCGCGAGCCCGGCCTGAATATTATTGTTGGTTCGGGTCAAACTCTTGAATGGCCGATATAACAAGAGCATCGCGCCGATGAACGAGACGAAGACGCCGGGCGAACGCGTCCCCGCCAGCACCGCATGCGCACCCCACCAGATCACACCAACGATAGCCACTGCGCCCATCACTTCCATCGTCGGACCGGTGATCGCCTTAATGCGCGCAACACGCAGGTAGATACGGAAGAGCCGCCGCAGCTCGCGATTGAAGCGTGTGCGCTCGTAATCCTCCATCCCGAATGCCTTGACCACGCGGTTGCCCTGATAGGTTTCCTGCAGGATCACTGTAAGGCCGCTTAGCTGGCGCTGCGCGTCCTTGGTCATTCGGCGCATGCCCTTGGAGAACCGTACTACCGGTAATACTCCCGCAGGAAAAACCAGGAGGGCGCCGAGCGCGAACTGCCAATCGACGTAAAATGCGCCCGCAATCACAGCGGCGAGGCGCGTGCCATCGGCGAAGATCGCGAAGACGCTGTCGATCGCGTAGTTCGCGACTACCTGGACGTCGTTAATCACACGCGAAAGCATCACGCCCGTAGGCGTGCGGTTGAAGAAGGCGAGCGACTGCTTCTGCAACGCCTCGTTCAAGCCTGCACGCAGGTCAAGCGTGATCTTTTGCACCACGTATGCTTCGAGGTAATCGGAACCGAACGTCGCCGCCGCGCGCGCGAAGAAGATGCCCAGCAACGCCAGCGAAAGCAGCGGAAGATTAGCAAGGTTGCGCGCCACCGTAAGCTGGTTGGTGAAGTTCCTGATAAGCACAATGATCGCACCTTCGGTCGAGCTGACCAAGATCATCGCTGCGGCCATCAGCAGGATGAAGGGGAAAAAGTAGCGGCGCAGGTATACGAGCAGGCGCCGATGGAGCGGTGTGAGTATCTTCATGCGATCATTCCGAGCGCGATCGCCGCGACCCGCGCGACGGCGCCGGAGGCTCCCAGCTTCTGGCGGACGGACCTAAGCGCGGCCGCAGTCTCGCTGCGGGTTGGCTCCCTCAACATTGGTTCGGCCGCGCGCACCAGATTGGGGGGCGTCACTTCCCATTGGATCAACTCTGGTACGATGCGCCTCCCAGCCAGGATGTTGGGCATGCCGATAAAATCGACTCCTGTCACAAGCAACCGTCCCAGCCCGTAGGTTAACGCCGACATTTTGTAGGCGATCACCATCGGGCACCCGAGCAGCGCCGTCTCCAGCGTCGCAGTGCCCGAAGCTACAAGGGCAAGCTCGCTCGCGGCTATGATACTATAGGTATCGCGGCCGATAACACGCAGGTTGTCGAGCCCGCCCGGGCCTGCCGCGGCCTGTAGGTCTGCAGCGCTCAAGGTCGGCGCGAGCGCTATTATGGGAGTCAGGCCATGGGTCTGCGCGAGAATTCGAGCTGCCTCTGCCATCGGGCGCATCAGGTAACGGACCTCACTACGGCGGCTGCCGGGCAAAAGCGCCAACAATCGTGAATTGGGCGCCAGGCCGTGGCGCGACAACGTTTCGACCCGTCCTTGAGCCGGAGCGACCCGGTCGAGCAACGGATGGCCGACGAAACTCGCACGTCCACCTTGACGCTCGAATAGTTCCGCTTCGAACGGGAAGACCACGGCCATCTGGTCCGTGCGTGCGGCTAGCTTGCGGATTCGCCCGCGCCGCCACGCCCATACCTGCGGCGTGATGTAGTAGAGCACCGGCACGCCGGCGCGTCGGACCGAGCGCGCGAGCATCATGTTGAACTCGGCGTAGTCAATCAGCACCGCCAGGTCAGGAGGATTCTCGCGTACCAATGCGCGCAGCGCGCGCAACGCAGCTAGCGTCCGGCGCAACGTCGAAATCAGCTCGGTTGCGCCCATCGCGGCGATATCCTCAATGTTGAATAGCGCGCGCACGCCCGCCGCGCGCATCCGCTCACCTGCGATGCCGAAAAGCTCGACGCCGGCATCGCGCGCGCGAATTTGTTCGGCAAGATCGGCGCCGTGAAGATCACCCGAGGCCTCGCCCGCAACAACCATAATCCGACGCCGGCGCGATGCCACCTGGGCAGGAGTCTTCACGACCTTCGGTTCAGCGCGATCAGGGGGCACGTTACAAAGATTTTGATCCAATGCGACACAAGCTGCCACCGGTCTCTGGCATGATTGCCGGAGGCCGATCGGTTCCTCAACTTTACCCTTGTACCCCCGCAAGTTCCTGCCGAATCGCTGCTTGCACGCGTTCGCTCAGCTCCATCACGCGTAGCCCGTCGACGGCGCTGACCGCTGGTGCGCCTCGTGTACGCACGCTCTCGACAAAGCCGGCGACCTCGTCCATCAAGGGGTCGGCTTCGCCCAGATCAATCTGCTCGGCGGAAATGGTCGGATAAATGACTCCCGGCGGCGGAGGACTCTTGCGATAGATCTGAATACGCCGAGCTTCATAGTCGACCGAGATATAGGCGTCGGGCTGAAAGAAACGGATCTTGCGCTCGCGACGCGAGGCGACTCGGCTTGTATTAAGGTTCGCAATAAGTCCGTCGGCGAAGCGGATACGCGCGTTGGCCACGTCGATGCTGTCTGTCAGCACCGCGACTCCAACCGCTTCCACAGAGATCGCCGCGGCCGGCGTCACACTCAGCACGAGGTCGAGGTCATGTACCATCAGGTCGAGCACGACATCCACGTCCGTGCCGCGCTCGGTGAACGGAGCGAGCCTATGGCATTCGATGAAACGCGGCGACCGCAGAATCGAGCGTAGACGGACGACGGCCGGGTTGTAGCGTTCAAGATGACCGATCTGGAGTATGCGGCCAGTTCGCTGGGCGACATCGGCGAGTTCGCATGCCTGCTCGAGCGTGGTCGCCATAGGCTTCTCCAGCAAGACATCGATCCCCGATTCCATCAAAGTGCGCGCAATCGCGTGATGAGTTACTCCCGGCGAGGCGACGGTGGCGAGATCGGCCTTGCCTGCGAGGTCACGGTAGTCGGTAAGCGGCACGGCGCCCGCTTGGGCCGCTACTTCGCTTGCCCGCGCGGGATCGATATCGGCCACCCAACGAAGCTTAACCCCGGGCAACGCGGCGTATTTCTTCGCGTGCAGCGCGCCAAGCCGCCCGGCTCCGACCACCGCGGCCCTTAATTCACTCATAGCCATAGACTGTGACCCCGAGCGCGGCTGCACGTTCCAGGGTATTTTCGCGCCCGAGGATCATGGCTTTGCCCGCTTCGATACCGATCATGGCGGCGCCTATCTCGCCCAGTAGATCCACCGTGGCTGCTCCGATCGCCGGCCGGTCAAAGCGCAAATCCTGGGAGGGTTTAACCGCTTTGGCGACGACCAGTCCTTTACCCATCAGTGCGGCGGCCCGCCGGAGCGCGGCATCGGTGCCTTCAATCGCTTCAATCGCGCCGACCACGCCGTCGCGAATCGCCACCACTTGGCCGATGTCGAACTGCCCGACCGCGCGCGCAATCCCAAACGCAAGACCCAGGTCGTCGAGTTGAGCCGGAGACGGGGTCGGGCCCGCGAGCAGTCCCGGGCCAGCCAGGGCACCCTTGAGCATCGGCACCGGATCGATGACCACGATACCTTCCGCTTCGATTTCCCCGGCGACCGCGCGGAGAATCGTATCGTCGCTGAAACGGCTGACGCGGCGGAGCATCGCCAGCGCCCGTGCATCGGGCGCAAACGAATTTCCAAGCTGTGCGCGCACGATCCCGCCCGCCATCGCAGCCTCTTTCACTCCGGCAGTTCTGAACACCTCGATCATGCGCTGGAGTTCGCCGACTTTAATCCATGTGATCTCGTCCACGAGCGCGGTCAGGCCCGGGTCCGTCTCGCCGTTGTGGGCGACTGCGATCACGCCGAGTCCACGCTGGCGGGCCGCCCTCGCGACTTCCAGCGGGAAGACCCCGTTGCCCGCGATAAGCCCGATCTTATTCACGGTCGCGGCCGACAACTCCGCGCTGAGAGTTGGCGATGAAATCAATAAGGCGGCGCACTTCGGGAAACTCGCCGTAAGCGGCGCGGACCTCTGCCACCGCTTCGTCGCGCAGGAGCTTGCCGTAAAAGAGCGTGCGAAAAGCGCTTTTGAGCGCTGCGATCGTCGCCGGAGCAAAGCCCCGCCGCTCGAGTCCCACGGAGTTGACGCCGACCAGGCGCGCGCGGTCTCCGCCGGCCACCATCGAATATGGTGGCACGTCCTGCGCGACCTTCGAGCCAGCCGCGACAATGGCATGCGCGCCGATCCGGCTGAATTGATGGATTCCGCACATTCCGGCGGTGACGACCCATTCCTCGAGCACGCAATGGCCGGCGATCTCGGTAGAATTCGCGATAATTGAATGGTCGCCCACCTGGCAGTCGTGAGCCACGTGCACATAGTTCATGAGCAGCACGTCGCTCCCGATGCGGGTTACCATACCGCCTCCCTCGGTGCCTCGATGGATCGTGGTGAACTCGCGAATCCGGTTGCGGTCCCCGATTTCCAGGCGCGAGGGTTCGCCATGATACTTCAGATCCTGGGGATCCGCTCCGATCGAAGCGAACTGAAAAATCCGGTTACCCGCACCAATCGTAGTCTCACCCTCGATTACCGCATAGGGACCGATTACGGTGGCGGGCCCGACGCGAACCTTGGGCCCAATCACCGCGCCCGCTCCGACCTCAACTGTGGAGTCGAGTTCGGCGCGCGGATCGATGACGGCGGCGGGATGAATCCGGCCGGCTATGGTAGTTGCTCCTCCACTTCCATCGCTGAAAGCTCGGCTTCGGCCGCGAGCTCACCATCGACTCGCGCTTCGCCCCGCATCTTCCACAGGGGATGATGATGCTTCAGCAGCCGCACTTCCATCTTGAGCTGATCGCCGGGCACCACGCGCCGGCGCAAGCGCACCTTGTCAATCCCGGTGAGCATGAACAGGCTGCGCCGTTCGCCTATGATTCCGAGTGCGAGGATCGCGGCGGATTGTGCCAGCGCTTCGACGATCAGAACTCCCGGCATAATCGGCAGATTGGGGAAGTGACCGGTGAAAAACGGCTCGTTGATAGTGACGTTTTTGAGCGTCAGCGTCCGCTCTCGGTCCAGTTCAAGCACCCGGTCGACTAGCAAAAACGGGTAGCGATGCGGCAGCAGCCCAAGGAAGCGGTCGAGGTCGGTTTTGCCGTCGTGAGCCAAGTCCCACCGTTATTTCGAGATGGTTGATCGCCCGCCTTCGCCCGCAGTCGGCGCTTCCGACGACGGAGCAGAGAGAGACGGCGGCGCTGCCGCACCCGCGCCCTTGCTGAAGCGGCCTTCGCCGGACACTTCGCCGCCAAGCGACCCAGGCCTGACGTTCATGGCGTCGTAGGACCGGATCACTTCGTCAGTAATGTCCGCTGAGGGCACCGCCCACAACAGGGTGCCCTTCTCCATCACCATGGTGTACCCGTTCTTTTCGCTGAGCTGGCGCACCACGGTGGCGAGATCGCGTACAATGGCGCCGGTGACTTCATTGTCCTTCTGCTGCAGTTCCTCGCGGGAGTTCTTAACGTCGTCCTGGAATCGCCTGAGCTTCTTGCCGTATTCATCTTCTAGATTCTGGCGCTGATCCGGCTGCATCAGAGCGCCCTTCTGCTCTAATTGTCGCTTGAGATCCTCGACCGACCGCTGCTCCTGCTCGAGTTGCGCCTGAAGCTGGTCGATATGAGCGCGAAAAGTGCCCTTGGCCTGCTTCCCCGCTCGGCATTCGTTAAGCGCTCGCTGGATATCGATGAACGCCAACCTGACCTCGGCTCGAGCCGTTCCTGCCGCGGCCATGGCCAACAGTACCATGCCGATTATCAACCGATGCCGCATGCTTTTCGCAACCCTCCGTCGCTCTTTGAATTGGACCGGTCTCGGAGATGGCCATTGAGGGAGACCGGTCTGCAACGCTTGTAAACTTTGGCGGATATCGTTCTCAGGCGCAACCGTGCGGGTGCGACACGAGGGGCGAGTCGTTTGATGCCGGTGTGCTCGAGTGACGCTAGCTATTCTTCCGCGACCGGGCCGCTACAAAGGCGCGCCCGCTCCAAAGTCAAAAACGGTATGCTGATCGTTCGGGCGAGGATTGATCGGGCGTGCGATATCAACCGCGATCGGGCCAAAAGGGGAATGCCAGCGGATGCCGGCGCCGTAAGCCGCTTGGAGATTCTCAAGCGAGAAAGACTGGCCGGGTGGATTGTTGTGCAGGAGAAACGCGTTACCCGCATCGATGAAAGCCGCGCCGCGGATGCCGAGCGATTGCCAAATCGGAAACGTGGTCTCGCCACTGAGCAGCAATTCCTGGCTGCCGCCTACCTGCTCGATCGCAAATGGAGCGCCTTGCTGATTGAACAATGTCACTTGCGGACCCAGTGAATACAATTCGTAGCCGCGCACGTCCCCGCCGCCACCCAGCCCGCCAGGGAAGAACCGCTCGTACAGAGGTAATTCGCTGCCCTTGTTCCCGCCCAGGCTTGTTCCGATGCCGTAGGTAAATCCCGGCGAAAACACCCATTCGCCCCATTCCGGGCTCTTGATGTACGGAATAAAGAAGCGCGTATGAAAGACGCCCTTGACGAAAGAGCTGCCGCCCAGCCCGGCGACTTCCAGGTTGAGGCTCTGTACGGAACCAGTGCGCGGATCGGTCGGATTGTCGATCGTGAAGCGGCGGATACTCGGTGTCAGCTCGGAAACGCGAGTATAGCCTTTGTAGCGTTGGATATCGAAAGTGGTGAATTCGGACAGGCCGCTGATTCCAACGCTCTCGAATTGGTACCCTAATCCCGCAGTCACATCGTCCAGCGGCAGCGGCCCGATCTTCTTGAATCCCAACTCGGTCAAAGGGTAGCCCGTGTTGATTTGAAAGCCGGCGTTGGTCTGATCGAATGAGAACAGGAAGAGCTTGTTGTAAAAGGCCTGCAGGCTCACGCTGAGCGGCATGTCCAGAAACCACGGTTCCGTATAGCTCACGCTATAGTTCTGGTAGAGGAAGCCGATTTGCGCGTTGGCCGAAACCGATTCGCCACCCCCGAAGAGATTGGTGTTGCCGACACTAAAGTTACCGAAGACCGAGGCGTAACTGTCGTAACCGCCGCCCACCTGGAGCGCCGCCGTGTTCGCTTCCTGCACGTTGATGTCGAGGTCGATTTTGTCCGGTGTGGAACCGGGCGACGTTGAAATCCGCGTGTTGGAAAAATAGCCCAGGGCGTCGAGCCTTTGCTTGGATTTCTGGATCTTTCCCGTCGAATACGGTTCTTGCTCCTGGATTATCAGTTCGCGCCGGATAACCTTGTCCGAGGTCTTGGTATTCCCGGTGATCTTGATCCGATCGACCAGCACTTCGCGCCCGGGATTGATGTTGAAAGTTACGTCGACGATCCGGGTAGCGGGGTCGACCTGGGTGCGCGGATCGACATTGACGTAGGCGTATCCGCGGTCGGAGTAGAAGTCGGAGAGCGTCAGCACGTCGTGCTGCATGTCGGAACCGCTGAACGTTTGGTTGTGCTTGAGCGTCAGCTTCGACAGCAGCTCTTTTTTGGGTGCCTTGAGATCGCCCGCTACATCGAGCGTGCCGACCTTGTAAACCGGCCCTTCGTCGATGGTTACCGTCACGACCAGCGAGTTGCCGGTGCGCGTTACCACAGGTTCGAACACGTGCACATTGAGATAGCCATGGTCGTAGTAGAAGGCGGTCACGCGATCGACGTCGTCCTGAAGTTTTTTGCGGTCAAGAATCCCGGTCTGAAAAAAATAACTTAGGAGGTTGTGCGGCCGCGTCTCCATCGAGCCACGCAGTTGGCGAGCCGAGAAGTGCTTGTTGCCAACGAAACGAACGGCGGAAATTCGCACCACCGGCCCCTCCGTGACGTCGAAGACGCCCATGGCGGTGTTGTTCGCGCCGGCAACCGTGCGGAATATTACCTTGGCGTCCAGGTATCCTTTGCTCTGGTAGACCTCTTCGAGATTTCGGATTGTGGTTTCAGCGCGCGTCGGGTCGAGAACCGATCCCGAGTGTAGCGCGAGCGCATTGATTACCTCGCTGTCGCTGGCCTTGACCGCCTTCATCCCGGAGAAGCGTATCTCCGTTACCAATGGCCGCTCCTTGACACGGTAGGTCAGGATATTGTGGTCGTGGTCGAAGCTCACAGTCACGTCTTCGAAGAATCCCATCCGGTAAATCGCCTTGGTGTCGGCGTCGACGCTGGCCTCGCTGAGCGGTTGGCCGACCTGCGAGGTCACGTGAATTTTGATCGCGCCGGTCTCGACCCGCTGGTTACCCGTTATCCTGATTTCGGAAATGACCGGACCGGGCTGTGCGCTGACCTTCACCGTTATCAGCAACAAAGCGGCCAGCAGCCATAGCAAGCCTGCGTAAAATGCGCCTCGTGCGGGCGCCCTGACTTTTGCAACCGTCACCAATCAACCCCAAAAGCGGCGACCAAGCTAACCAATCGTCTGCTTGAAGTAAACAAAGCTGAGTGAACGTATGCTTAAGCCATTTCTAGCCGCCGTAGCCAGGCTCTCACCCGCTCGCTCACGAAGGAGATGCGGGCGTTCCTCGTCTGGAACCGGCTATGTCGCGGTCTCGTCGAACAGGCGGCCGTCGCGCAACCTGAGGGTTCGTCCCATGCTGCGCGAGAGCCGTTCATTGTGGGTGGCGACCATGAAGGTCACCCCCAACTCCCGATTGAGGCGGTGAAAAAGGCTATGCACTTCGTCAGCGGTATGGGGATCCAGGTTGCCCGTCGGCTCATCGGCCAGGACCAGTCGCGGACCAAGAACCACTGCGCGGGCGACCGCGACCCGCTGTTGCTCACCGCCCGAGAGCTCGGTCGGCCGGCGATGAAGCTTGTCTTTGAGCCCGACCAGATCGAGCGTCTGCTCGGCGCGACTGCTGGCTTCGCGCTCGGGCAGTCGCGCTATCAGTGCCGGCATCATCACGTTTTCGAGCGCGCTGAAGTCGGCCAGCAGGTAGTGAAACTGAAAGACAAAACCAAGCTTGCGGTTGCGAAATTCCGCCAGAGCCCGATCGTCCAGCGCGAAAAGGTCTTGCTCTTCAAACAGGATCTTTCCCGCTGTCGGGGCCTCGAGGCTCCCAAGCACGTGCAGCAGAGTGGACTTGCCTACCCCGGACTGTCCAACGATCGCGATTTCTTCGCCCGCCTCTACTTCGAGGTCGAGGCCGTGCAGCACAGAAATCTCGCGCCCGGCATCGAAAAACCTTTTGTCCACTCCCTCGGCGCGCAATAACAGCCGTGGCGCCTGTGCGCCCTCGAGCTTGAGCGCGCTTTCATTCATAGCGGATGACCTCGACCGGCCGCAGTGAGCGCGCCTGCAACGCAGGGTAAATCGCCCCGCACAAGCACAGAACCACTGCTGCGACCGCAACGGCGACGAAGTTGACGGCGTAAAGCCTGACGGGAACCGCGCTCACCATGAACAGGTCTGGAGGGAGATGAATCAGGTGGTACTTGCCGATGAGAAACGAAGTCAGAAAACCCAGGCTGACCCCGATCAAGGTGCCTCCCGCCCCGAGTGCAGCCCCTTCGCAAAGGAATATCGAGACAATCGAACCCGCTCGCGCCCCCATCGCGCGCAGAATGGCTATCTCCTTGCGCCGTTCCATCACCACCATCACCAGCGTTGCGACGATATTGAAGGCGGCGACCAGCACGATCAACAGCAACACCAGAAAGTAGGTGAACTTCTCGAGCTTGAGCGCCGAGAACAATGGCGCGTTAGTCTGCGTCCAGTTGCTGATCGAAAAGCCTGCTCCGGCCATCGCCGCGATCCGGCGGCCGATTACTGGGGCATCGAACAGATTGTTGACCCGCACCTCCAGGCCTGATTCGAGTTGGGGGTCGTCCGCCAGCAGTGCCTGCCCATCTTTGATTCCTACGAAAATGAGCGAGGAGTCGAATTCGTACATCCCCGAATAAAAGAAACCACCCACGACGAAGCGTCGCAGACGAGGGGCACCCGCGCCGGCGCCTATACTCGCCGGCGAAATCACGATTAGCGGATCCCCTACGCGTAGCCCAAGCTCCAGCGCGAGCGACTTGCCGACGATCGCACCCGGTAGCTCGACCGTTCGCTTCCTGCCATGGTCGACCACTGTCACCGCGTGCATCTCTTCAAGTGCCTTCAGCGAACCGGTGGTGAGAGTCTGGTTGAGTTCCGTCAGCACCGGGTTGTCGCGGGCCACAACCCCGCGCAGCATCCCACCAGAGACGTATCCCGGCAGGCCCGAGGGTGTAGTCGACACCGCCATTATCTGCGATGCAACGTAAGGGGCCACCCCTGCAACTCCAGGAATTGCGGCGATTTGCCGGGCCAAATCGTTGAGGCTTCCCGCCGACGCCCCGGCCCCTTCCAGCGTTATATGCGGATTGAAGGCGAGCAGGCGATGGCGCAAGTCCTCCTGAAAACCGCTCATCACAGACAGCGCCACAGTTAGTGCGAATGTCCCGAGCGCGACCCCGGCCAGCGAGATTAGCGCGATTAGTGAGACGAACCGCTCGCGCCGGCGCGCACGCAGGTAGCGAATGCCTATCAGATACTCGAAACGCACGGATACTGCTGCTTAGTCAGCGGCCACCGGCGGCTCCGTACCGCCAGGCGCCTGCGTGATCGCCTTTCCACCCATTGCATCAGAATGCCGCCGCACCCGATGCGTCGCGTGCGAATAGGCCTTTCATGTTCTCCGAGCCGTTAAGGTTTTGCAATCAGGGGGTAGTTGAAACCCCGTCCTGAGCACCATAAACTCGCACCGAACTCCAATTTTTCAGGGGTTGGGCTTAATGAGATTTTCGTGGTCGTGGGGGCTTGCGGCGGTGGCCGTCATTGGATGGGCGGTTGCGGGGCGTGTCTTCGCCGCCGAGGATGCGGTCGTGGGGGGCTATGAGGCAGCCGCTGTCACGAACCCGGATCCTTCAAATGAATCAGCAGCATCCGAAGCGTCCGGTGCTGCTGATACCTCCGCCGCGGGCGACGAGACGGCGGGTGGGCCTGCTCCTGCCGGCATTCCTGCCGCACCTCCGGCCGCCGGCGAAGAGCCCCTTATCACCATGAACTTTCAGGACGTGGATATCCCGGTACTGACGAAGTTTATCAGCGAGATTACCGGCAAAAATTTCGTCATTGACGAAAGCGTCCGTGGCAAAGTCAGCGTGATTTCGCCGACTAAGGTCACCCCGCAGCAGGCCTACTCGATTTTCCAGTCGGTGCTTCAAATCAAAGGATTTACCACGGTCCAAGCCGGCGCGGTTATAAAAATCGTGCCGTCCCGAGACGTGCGCCAGTCCGCCGAACTGACCCAGTCACAGGAGCCGGGCCTGACTCAGGGCGACCAGTATGTCACCAGGATGGTGAAGCTGCGCAACGTCGACGCCTCTTCGATAATGAATGTGATACAGCCGATGATATCGCATGACGGGCTGGTCGCAGCCTTTCCACAGGACAACACTCTGATTCTCACCGATGGCGCCTTTAACGTGCAGCGCCTGCTACGGATCATTGGCAGTCTGGACGTTCAAGGAATGCAGCAGGACGTAGCTGTGATTCCGCTCAAACTCGCCTACGCCAGCGATCTCGCGCAGAAAATTGAAAAGATCATGAGCGTCCGCGAGGCCGCCATGCATAGCGGCGGCGGCCCCCTCCTGCGGCCCGGGATGGGCGTGGTTGCGCCGTCGGCACAAGGCGGAGCAACCTCGTTCAGCATCGTGCCTGACGAGCGCACGAATTCGCTGATCGTGCTCGCCGGGCCGCTCCAAATGCACCAGATCAAGGAACTCGTTCGGAAACTCGACATCCATCCGCCGAACGAAACCTTCCGCATCCACGTTTATCACCTGAAATATGCGCCGGCGGCCGAAATGGTCGACGTGCTCAATGGGCTGCTTGGCGGAGGAGGCGGCCCAACTTCGCTGTCGCCGCAGACCGGGCGGAATTCACTTGGGCGCGGCAGTTCGCTCGGCCTCCTGAACGGGTCGGCATTCGGTTCAGGCGGCTTTGGCGGCGGTTCTGGATACGGTGGGCTGAGTGGCGCCGGCTACGGTGGCGGATTTGGCGGCGGCGCGATGGGTGCCGGTGGATCGATGATGGGCCTCCGTGGCGGGGGGGCCAGCACCAGCGGCTCAACCACCGCGAGCAGCGGTGGCGCGCGCACCGCGGATTTCGAAAATCCGGTAACGGTTACCGCGGACCCCGCCACCAATTCGCTGGTCGTCAGCGCCGCACCCCAAGACTACGAGACTTTGAAGCGCGTAATTGATCAGCTAGATATCCCGCGCGTGCAGGTCTTCGTCCAAGCCATCATTGTGGAGGTGAGCGTCGAGCGCGCCAAGGACATTGGTGTGAATTATCTGGCCTCTACCGGATTCGGCAACACTCTCGGGCTTGCCTCGCTGAACTTCGGACAGTTGCAGACCGCTTTGGGCAATCCTCTAGGCCTGACCGGCCTGGGCATCGGACTGGCTTCGGGTAGCACTTGCAGTATTCCGGTTAACGTGGTGAATTCCGTGGTCGGCTCTGTTACAGGCGGAACGACGCCAACCACCGGCAGCACAGTCACGGCACCCTGCGACATCGCGCTGATGACTGCGCTTCAGAGCGATACGCATAGCAACGTCCTCTCCGCGCCAACTCTGCTCACCGCTGATAACGAAGAAGCGATGATCGTAGTTGGCCAGAATCTGCCGTTCGTCGGTTCCGCGGCTGCCAACGCCGGCCTGCCCGGGCAAATCTTCAACTCAGTCGATCGCCAGAACGTCGGTATTACGCTCGACATCGTGCCGCAGGTCTCACAGGGCGACTACGTCAAGCTCGACGTTTACGAGGAGGTGTCCAACGTTGTTCAGAGCACGGCCAACCAGCAGAGCAATCCGCTCGGCCCGACTACAACGATTCGCTCGGCTTCGACCAGCGTGCTGGTCCAGGATCATCGCACGGCGGTAATTGGTGGGCTGCTCTCGAGCGACCAGGAAAACGGCCGCCAGGGGGTCCCGTTCCTTTCCGATATTCCTGTGCTGGGCAATCTTTTCAGCGACAACTCCCGCGCGCTGACCAAGCAGAACTTGCTGGTTTTTCTCACGCCCCACGTGGTGCGTACGCATGAAGATCTCCAGTCGCTGGCGCTGGACGAGCGACAGAAGTTCGTGCGCGCCTTGGGTCGGCGAGAAATCAACAACATGCCTCCGTCTCAGTTCCAGCAGCTGTACCAACCGAACTTCAGCGCGCCGGTGTCGCCCCAGGCGAGCCTGATGCAGTCCCAACCGGTCGCGCCCGGAGGCGGTTATGCCCCCATGCCCGGCATGACCTTGACGCCTGCCGCACCCGGGCCGATCAATCCGGCTCCAGCGGCCGCGCCTACAATGGGCCCCCACAGCTTCAACACGGTGACGCCGCCGGGTGCGACGGCCGCTATGCCAGCAATAGCGGCGACCGAAGCTCCGGTTACCACTGCTGCCAGCACCACGCCGTCTGGCACAGGCAGTGGCTCTGCGACCAATCCGGTTGTGGCCGCTGCTGCACCGTCATCGAGCACCACGGGATCGACCGTGGATGCTCCGCCTGCATTTCCGGCGATGCGGCTTGGTGCTACCAGCGTCGTCGGGCGAAGCTCGTTGCCCTAGCGGCCGTTTCTCTCGACCTCCGCTCTGCCTTTCGTCGTGACCGCGTTCGTCTAATCAGACGCAATTTGTCCTCTTGCGGGCGGCCGCTCGGTTTGGAAGCTTGAAACGTTATGCCGCGCCAGATTGGCAGCTTAAGGGCGTGGGTCGAGTGTGCCGCGATGGCGCCGCCATGGGCGTTTTTGCGCTTGCTTCCGCTGGAATCTGCGGTGCGTATGGGGGCCGCCGCGGGTGCTCTTGTCGCGAAGCTCGATCCGGTCAACCGGCGAATCGCGATGCGCAACCTTCAGATTGCCTTCCCGGAGCGTGACGCCAGCGAACATCGCCGGATCCTGACCGCTGCTTACCGCAACTACGGTCGAATGGCAGCCGAGTGGCTTCATGCCTTCGAATTCACCCGCGCGAACATTGAGCAATATGTTACTTACGAGTCGCCCGAATACTGGAAGGATGCCATCCGCATCTCAGGCGGCCGCGGCATCCTGGTCCTCACGGGCCATTTTGGCAACTTCGAGCTGCTTTCGCTCGCGCATTCGATTTACGGTAATCGCATCGCAATCGTTCAGCGTCCCAATCGTAATCCGATCATAGACGCCGCTGTGACCGCGCGCCGCACCCATTTCGGTAATGTCAGCATTCCACGCAAAGGAGCGGCCCGCGAGGTTCTCCGCCTGCTGAAAGACAACTGGATGGTGACAATACCGCTGGACTTGGACACCCGTCGCGGCGTCTTTGTCAAATTCTTCTCGAAGCCGGCAGCGACCAACGAGGCCCTCGCTCGAATTGCGATGGCGACCGGTGCGCCGGTACTCCCGGCATTTATGGTGCGCGGAGGCTCCACTACTCGCCATCGAATCAAACTTCTTCCCGTGATCGAATTGGAGCGCAGGCCCGACCGGCGCGAGTCGGTACTGATCAACACGCAGCGCTTCACCGACACTATCGAAGAGATGATCCGGCTTCATCCAGATCACTGGAACTGGATCCATCGTCGCTGGAAGACTCGGCCACCCGGAGAGGACCGCTTCTACTAGCCCGCACGCGTCGGATATGATTTCTCGCGATGCCTGCTCAATCGAAACCGCGTTGCGAAGTGCGGGAAAGTCGGACCGACCCTGGTGCGACCAAGGTCACGAGACTTCAGGGGGCAGGCTT
Source organism: Binataceae bacterium (SeqCode) (assembly GCA_035624865.1). Classification (GTDB taxonomy): domain Bacteria; phylum Desulfobacterota; class Binatia; order Binatales; family Binataceae; genus JASHZA01. The sequence continues at coordinate 18,321 of DASPQS010000184.1, forward strand.
CGGCGCTTGAAGCTTCGTCCGAGCTCTGCGAGCCGCCCGCGCTCTACGTCGCCGCCTGCGGCGCATTGTGCGATATCTTTTGGTGGGCGCGCAGACACGAAAACTAAAGCGCTGCTCGAAATTTGTACTTTCAACCGCTGGATGAAATTTGAGGAAAACTTGCGATGGCAATGATAAGGGCTTGCAAGGCCGAAGAGCTCAAACCCGGTCAGGCGCTTCGCTTGAATCTGCTCCCCCCGATCGCGCTCTATCGTCTGAATGACGGGTTTTATGCGACCGATGATACCTGCACGCACGCGCAAACATCTCTCGCAGCGGGGGATATCGATCTCGAAGAATGCACGATCGAATGCCCCTACCATGCTTCCCTCTTCGATATCCGCACCGGCAACGTGCTATCTCTGCCGGCGAATAAGCCGCTCAAAACCTACCAGGTTAAAGTGGTCGGCGACGAAGTCTTCGTGGAGGTTGGCTGAGGTCCGCTCGCCTAATGCCGGGGCCGCCGCAGGCGCACCATGGGTTACAAATTCCCGATGACGGCATTGGTGAAATCAGCTGTCTTGGCGTTCCCCCCCTGATCGACAGTTATCGATTTTCCAGCGGCGTAGACTTTGCGAATCGCGTTCTCGAAGCGTTTCGACTTCTCGCGCAGACCCAGATAGTCAAGCATCATTACCGCCGACAGCATCGTCGCGGTAGGATTGATGATGCCCATGCCCTTGATGTCGGGTGCGGTGCCGTGCACTGACTCGAAGTAGGCGTAGTCATCACCGTAGCATCCCGAGGGGGCGACCCCGAGGCCTCCGATCGTGCCTGCCGCCGCGTCCGACATGATATCGCCGTAAAGATTCGGCATCACCACCACGTCCAGGTCGTGCGAGCTCTGCACGATCCGTCGGGCGAAATCGTCGATGATGAACTGCTCGTACTTGAGTTCGGGGTAGCCGGCGACGACCTCTTCGACGATCTGACGGAAGAGTCCGTCCGATTCCCGCAACATGTTGTACTTCGACGTGCAGGTGACCTTGCCGGGATGGCCTTCGGCCTTGCGACGCATTGCCAGCTTGCAGGCGAAATGCGCAATATTGCGACTGTTGCGTTCGGTGATCACTTTGATCGCGTAAATCCCGCGCTCGGATGTATCGAGTTCCGCGCGCAGGATGCGGCTGCTGAGATGGAGCGGCGCGAGCGTCGAGAGCGGCCCCTCGAGTCCGAGATAAAGGTCCTCGAGATTCTCGCGCACGATTACGAAGTCGATCCCATCGGGATTCGCGAGCGGGCTTTTGAAGCCCTTCATGTAGCGGCAGGGCCGGACGTTTGCGTAGGTCTTTTTGCCCCACCGCAAATAACCGATGCCGCCGGTTTTGCCCGAGGTCGAACCGAACAGAGTGGAATCCGACGCATCTATCGCGGCTCGCACGGTCTTTTCGGTCTCGCCGCGGACCCAGCTTTCGCCGGTGGGAAACTCGTTGAACTCGATGTCAACCTCGAGCGCCCGCATCACCTCCATCGCGGCATAGACCGTCTGCGGCGCCTCGTCGTCGCCCGGCAGCACCACGACTTTTTTCTGGCCCACGTCGGTTCCTCCCGAAACTGAACTTTCCCAAAACAGCCAACAGGGACGCGGCGCTCATCGCGACTGGGCCGCGAAGAGCGCGCGTGCCTTAACTTCAATCCGCGCCGGCAGCGCGCGGCTTGCGCGCCGCGCCACGCATTACCCCGTTAGCGCTGCGAGGCTCAACCACCATAGTTGAAGCCGCATTCTTTGAGCGTAAGCGGGTCGGTCTCCTTGTTGAGGCAAGCCTCGGTTACTACGCCAACTGCGATGCTGTGGTCACCGTGCTCATAAAAGTGCACCACATCGCATTCGACCGCGGCCGCAGCGTCGCAGATTATCGGGCATCCGTTCTTGCCGGCTACATAGGCATAATTGCCGAACTTACCGTCCTTGGGCTCGACGTGTTTGAAAAAGGCCAACGCCAGGTCCTTCTGACCTGTGCCGAGCATCGAGAGCGTGAATTTCTTCGACTGTTTGACCAGTTCGTGCGCAGTCGAGTCAGTCTTGATGCCGACCACCACTAGCGGGGGCGCGAAACTCGCCTGAGTGGTCCAGTTGATGGTTGCGACGGTCTGCTTGTCGCCGTATTTCGCGCCAAGGATCTGGAGCCCGTAGGGAATCATCCGCAGCCCTTTTTTCTTCGCATTCTCGTCCATCGGTCAAAAGCCTCCGCTTGAGTTGTGTAAAATCGGTCCATGCGCCGCTGCCCGCAATCTCCGGGTGTGGTTCACTCTGCGCCCGCAACGCCCCGGCCCCAGCCGACGCGAGCGTCGCAGCGATCACCGGACCGATGCTATAGTTGCACGCCAAGAGTGCAACAATGCAGTCCGGCAAGTCAAAGACAGCTCCCAAAATCCGTGGACTCAACGAAGTTGGGCGCTATGCCGTCGGCGTCCAGTGGGCCGACGGCCACGACAGCATCTATCCGCTAGAGAACCTGCGCCGCTTCTGCCCCTGTAACTTGTGCGGTGGGCGCATCGACGGCGAGATTCCCGCCGCGAGCGCGCGCCTGGCGCAACTGTCACGGATGGGAGAGGCCGCGGTGTTCCTCGAATGGAACGACGGGCACGAGACGCTGTACACCACCGCGCAGTTGCGCGATCTCTGTCGCTGCGCCTATTGCGTCAAGGAACCCGAACGCCCGATCACGGGAGGTTGAATCGAGCGCTTCTATGCACGGGTCGAACCGGCGATTCTGCGCGGCGCCGCCTCGCCCTTGTCCTCGCGCATTTCGGTTGATGAAGCCGCCGTCGGCGGGCGTTCGGCCTCCTCGACGCGCGCGATTCGCGAGCCCACCAATTCAAACAGCGCCGGCAGCACGACTAGCGTCGCCAACAAGATGAAGCTGGTACCGAGGCTTAAGATCCAGCCCAGGCTCGAGATCCCGCGATGGTCGGCAGGAATCAACGCCGCGAACGCGGCGATCGTCGTGAGTGAGCAGATCGTGACGGACTTGCCGACGGCCCTGGTCAGGATTAGCGACGACTTGTCGCGCTCCTCGCGCCAGCGGTAGAGCATGTTGACGCCGTTATCGACGCCCATCCCGATCACGATCGGCACCGCGAACAGATTGGCCAGATTGAACTCCCATCCGAGCGCGCCCATCGTTTCCAGCAGCCAAGCGCCGCCGAATACCAGCGGCACCGTTGCCAGCAACGTATCGCGCAGGTTGCGGAAGTCGGCGAAGACGAATACGAACACCGCGATGAGCGCCAGCACTGCAGCGCGCTCGTACCCGCGGCGCATTACGCTCGCGATGCTGTAGGTCTGCACCGGCGGCCCGGTGACGCTGCGGTCGACCGTGCGCAACGCAGTGATAAAGCGCTCGAGCGGCCCGTCTTCCCAGACGTCGCCCTTGGGATAAATCTGGACCAGGTACTGCCCCGACGTGCCGATAAACCGCTCTCGTAGCACCGACGGAAGATTCCTTTCCGTTACCGCTGCGCCGGTGAGCTGGAGTTTCAGCGCCGCGAGCTCATGATCGAGAGAGTCGGCGGCGAGCCGGCTGTAATTCGCAAAGGCGTTCGGCTCGCTTTGCAACTTTGCGACAGCCTTCGCCACCAGACCGGAAGTCCTTGCGGTTGCGTCCGACCCGTCCAGGCGCCCGATCATCCGGAGTTTGGCGTCCAGTTCCCTGAGTTCACGCATCAGCCTGGTGGGATCTTCGGGTCGCGCCGACCGAATCGCGATGGGCGGAAGCTCGGCGCCAAGGTGGGCGAGAATCTTTAACTTCTCCTCCTGGCGATCCGGAATGTAAGTCCCAATCGTCTCGACGTCCGAAACCTCGGTAAGCTCGCGAAAGCGCGCAGCCTGGCGTTCGGCCAGCTTGCGCGTCGGCGCCAAAGCCACCGCGAACCAAGACGATCGGCCCGAATCGCGCAACAACATTTTCTCGAAGCGCACCGCCTCGACGTCACTCGCTTGAAGCTTGAGCAGGTCCTGGTCGAAGCCAACACCTCGCGCAAAGACACTCGCACCAATTGTCGCAATCACTGTCAGGCTTACAATCAGGCCAGGTCGCGCAAAAAGTTTCTTGAGCGTCGACCGCTCCGGCGCCATCGAGACCACCGGCTTGCCGAACGGCCGGTTGCGATCGCGCAGCGCGATCATCGCCGGGAAAATCAACAACGCCGATACCAGGCAGCAGAACAGCCCGGCCGCCGACACCAGCCCCAGCTCCGCGATACCCTTGAAGTCCGTAAACATCGGCATCAGGAATGCCAACGCCATAATGCATGCCGAAGCGAATACGCCGGTTCCGGTATTCACCACGGCCAACTCAACCGCT
>DASPQS010000185.1:0-12897 GCA_035624865.1 Binataceae bacterium (SeqCode)
CGCCTGATCCCCAACAGCGCAACGTAAGGTCTCAAAGGAGCAGAGGGCGAGGGCTTCCTTGGCGGAAGATCCTCGCCATGCGGTTCCATCCGCTGGCGATTCATTTTGAGGCATGCCGTGCGGCGCCGGCCTCAAGTACGGATTCAAAAGCCTTTCCTTTGAACTCCTGCGTCACCAGGTAGCGCGGCAACGCCATCACGTTGGACGACATTGTGACCGGGTGGCGCTCGATGGAGAAGCCGGCAGCGTATCCGGCGTCGCGCGCGGCGCGGATCAGGTAGTCGTCGTAGATTCCGAAGGGCCAGGCGAGCATATCGGCGTTTACGCCCAGGCGCGTCTTGAGCACGGCGATGGGTTTGACCAGTTGCGTTTTGACGAATTCCGCAAACTGATCCTGCGGCAGCCGGCGGCGCTCGCGATTGAAGTTCGGATGCCAGTAAGTGTGCGACTGGATATCGAAGAGACCGGTGGCCTTGAGCGCGCGAAGCTGCTCCCAGGTCATCGCGTAGGAAGCGTTCGAGATGGCCGAGGGATAGATGAACAGGGTCACCGGAATGCGGTAGCGCTCGACGATGGGTTTCATCTGGGTGAAGACGGAGATATGGCCGTCGTCGGCGGTGATGGCGACGGCGCGCGGCGGCAGGGTTCCGTGTCCGGCGGCGAAATTCACCACGTCGCGCAACGGAACAATCGAATAGCCGTGGTCGCGCAGGTATTGGAGCTGCCAGAGGAAGAGGGTGGTGGTGATGGTCATACCGTCGGCGACGGTAGGGCCGAAGCGATGGTAGACGAGAATTGTGGCTGCGGGTGTGGGTTCGGAACGGGCGGATGGGCGCGAAGCGAGGGAGAACAGCGCCGCGATCAGGAAGACAAGCGCAACCCGTGCAGATAATCGGAGGAGCGGTTTCAGCATCGCGTACCCAAGGGAAAAGGAAGGAGCAGTATTCGTGCCCGATTGTGTCTGCGAGCGCCGCGCAGGCGAGCTGTCTTGTAGCAGAATCGCGGTCCGCGATATGAGATAATGGATGCGGGGCGCCGACACCTCACTCCCTTCGATGCCGGACATATCGACTTGTGATCCAAGCCTCAGGGGAACAGAGCATGAACCAAAAAAATCTTTGGCACCCGTATAAGGAGTACAGGCTAGGTGAAACCGCCATCGTGGCGTGGGGGCGCTACGATGTTGTGCTCAGGTGCGAGCAACCTGGAAAAACCGGAGGTCAGGTTCCGCAGCGCCCACGATTCGCTGCGAAGGGTTCTCAAGGCTATGAGACCCTCGGGACGAGGATAAGCGACGGCACGGTCGAATGGTCGTACAGTGTCCGGTGAGTTCAATTCGCCGCGTTTCCGGCCGTCGCGATCTTCAGTTTGTTTTTGACGCGCTTGACGCCCGTCGTCTGTTCCGCGAGTTGTTGCGCATGATCGGCGATATCGCTCGACGCCACGGTACCACGCAGCGTCACAACGCCGGCGACTGTGGTCACATGAATATCGCCGCTTTGCGTGATCTTGTCGTCGTGCAGCGCGGTCTTTACCTTGGCCGTGATCGCCGAATCCTTCACCGCCGTCGCGGTACCGTGGTAGGCCTCGCTGATTGCGTGGCCGGCGCTGGACGCGGCGTTCTCCGATGATTCTCCGGCCTGGTGCATTGATTCACTAGCGGACTGCGCGAAGACTGGCCCGGCGGCTGCCAATGTCAGCACCAGCATGGGCACAACAAAATTCAAACTGGCGGTATTTTTCATAGCGGTCTCCCGGTTGTTTTGGTCGGAGCGGCCGGATTCGAACCACCCGCATCCGAGGAGAAGAGTTCGGAAATACGCCAATCGGCGGCGAAACGCAATTCTGCCGCAGCCCTCGCGCGCAGCTAGAAGGCGTGGTTCAGGTCGTGCCGGTGAGGCTTTCCTCGCGGACAGCAGTCCTTGCAAACCATCGGGGTCGGTTCTTCTTCGATGATCCGCGAAACGTGGCCATCGTACTCGGCTTGCGAAGCGCTTGCCTCAATTGCTCTGAGTACTTCTTCTTCGAACGCCACGTGTGTCGCAATCGAATACAAGGCCGCCAGGTCAGTATCGCTATTGCACTTGCTGCACTTGAAACTTCCTGACGACTCATCCGGGGTGAGCGGAACGACTAACCAGCGGCAACCTTGCGCCTGCAATCTCTGAAGGTGCTCGATGAACGCCTGAGTATCGTGGAGGAGGGCGGCTTTGTCCCATGTCGGCATACGCATTTTCCTTCTCTCAACTGATCTGGATGGCGCGCAGAAGTAACCCAGTCGTTGTTCCACGGGGCTTCGTTGTGAGCAGGTTCAATAGTTTAGACACCTTTTCATGTTCAATGCAGGGCGGTTCGTCATCGAACGAGCCGCGTCACGGTTAAGGCAATCGCGCGCAGGTAACGCTGGTCTTGGCAAAGAGCAGCGCGGGAACAGGGGCGGGGTGGCTCGCATTTTGCAGCCATAAGTGGCCAAGCACGCTGCGATGCCGACCGCCGCGGAAAATCCATTTTACCGGCTCCTTTATCAAGTGGGCAGCATCGGGTCGCTGACACTGGAATGTATCCGAGACGTGTTTCGCCGGCCATTCGAGTTCAGGTTGCTGATGGAGCAATTGGACGACATTGGCTGGGGGTCGCTCAACGTAATCAATTTGACGGCGATCTTTTCGGGAATGGTGCTGGCGCTCCAGATGGGGGAGTTCCTGGGGCGCTTCGGGGCCAAGATTTACGTCAGCCGGATCATGGGGATCTCGATGCTGCGCGAGATGGGACCGGTGCTGACGGCGCTCATGATCGGAGCGCGGGTGGGAGCGGGAATCACGGCCGAAATCGGGACGATGGCGGTGACGGAGCAGATCGACGCGCTGCGGGCGCTGGCGGTGAGCCCGATCAAACGGCTGGTGGTTCCGCGCTTGATCGCGACGATCGTGATGCTGCCGATGCTGACGATCGTGGCCGACGTGGTGGGACTCGTCGGCGGGCTAATGATCTCGGTGGTGGAACTCGGGCTCAGCGCCGAGTTTTTCTATACCTCGCTGCTGCGCGCACTGACGGTGAAGGACGTCGTGGGCGGGTTGGCCAAGGCGGCGGTCTTCGGCTACCTGATCGCGATAATCGCATGCGCCAAGGGGCTGGGGACGCGGGGCGGAGCGGACGGCGTGGGCCAGGCGACGACCTCGACGGTCGTGGCGGCATCGATCAGCGTACTGGTTGCAGATTTTTTCGTCACCAAGTTGCTGCTGAGCGTATGACGCCGCGCCGGCCCTTTTTCGCGGTGCGCAAGGTCAGGAAGAGCTTCGAGGGCAAAGCCGTATTGCGCGGGGTGGACCTGGAAGTAATGGAAGGCGAGACGGTGGTCGTGCTGGGCGGCAGCGGAGAGGGCAAGACCGTTCTGTTGCGCCATTTGAACGGCCTGCTGCGGCCGGACGCGGGGGAAGTGATCGTGGAGGGGCGGAACCTGAACGAACTCAGCGAGTACGAACTAAGGGATATCCGCAGGCGGGTCGGGATGGTGTTTCAGTCGTGCGCGCTGTTCGATTCGATGACGGTACACGACAACGTCAGCTTCCTTTTGAACGAACATACGGGGCTCACGGATCAGGAGGTGCGCGAGCGCGTGGCCGAGCTGCTCGCGATGGTTGAGCTGCACGGAGTCGAGGAGCTTTATCCGGCGGAGTTGTCGGGAGGGATGAAGAAACGGGTGGCGCTGGCGCGCGCGATCGCGCTCGAGCCGGAGGCGGTGCTGTACGACGAGCCGACGGGTGGCCTGGACCCGCTGGTCGCTCACAAGATCACGGGGTTAATCCGAAATCTGCAAAGCCGGCTGGGTTTCACGTCGGTCGTGGTGACGCACGATCTGCGGAGCGCATTTTTGGTGGGTGACCGCTTTGCCCTGCTGGACGGCGGGGTGATTCGGTTTACCGGGACGCTGGCGGAAATTCGCGCGAGCGCGGACGAATTGATGCGCGAGTTCATGAAGACTGCGACGTAGCATCGGAGGTCGTGCGATGGGACGGCGAAGCAGCTTTTCGGTGATTCGGGTGGGGGCGCTGATCAGCGTTGCCATAGCGCTGACGGCATTCGCGATCGTGGTGATCGGTCGCGGAACGCGATTTTTGACCGGATCGCAAATGATCGAGGCGCATTTCAACCGCACCAACGGCCTGCAGCCGGGTGCGCCCGTCACGCTGTCGGGAGTGGATATCGGGGTAGTGCACTCGATCTATTTCCCACGGAATCCGGATGAGAACTACATAATCGTAAGGATGTGGATCGATCGGCGCGGCAAGGAGCGAATCCGGGCAGATTCGCGGGCCGAAATAAGAACGATGGGGCTGCTCGGCGACAAATATATCGAGCTTACACCCGGCAGCAGCGGAGCGTCGCGGCTGGGCCCGGGACAGACTCTGCGCACCGAGAATCCGGTGGATTACGAGACGATCCTGCGCGGTTTTCGCGGGAGCCAGGACCTGATGGCAAATGTCCTGTCGATTTCGGTCACGCTGCGGGACATGACGGAGGCGATTCAAAAGGGGAACGGCCTGCTTCACGAACTGATTTACGCCGCACCGGCGGGCGGCGGAGAATTGACGCCCGCGCTGAGTTCGGTGCGTCAGAGCGTCAACCGGGTCGGCGATGCGGCGTGGGAGCTGGGGGAGACGCTAAGGAAGATCAACCACGGGAAGGGAGTGGCCGCGGCGATCCTCAATGATCGAGCCGAGGGGCGCACCCTTTTGCCGAACCTGGCGAGTTCGGCCGCGTCGATCCGGAGCACGACGCGGAACCTGGATCAGATCGTTGCGCGGTATCAAAAGGCGGGCGGCACGATTCCGCAGCTCATGCTCGACGAGGCTTATGCGAACGAGCTGATGGCCAATGTGAATCAATCCTCGCGCGAGATCCTCGAGGTCGTTCACAAGATCAACAGCGGCCAGGGCACGCTCGGCCTGCTGGTCAACGATCCGTCGCTCTACAAGCAGGCGCAAACGCTGCTTGGCAGTAATGCGGGCGGATTCTCGATCCTGGGCGGGATGTTCGGGCTGTTCCACGCGTCGCGCAGCGAGGATGGGACCCGGCAGGAGTCGTTCGGGTCGATGATCGATCGGAAGAACGGTGGTCGAATCGCGGTATCGGCCACAACGTCCGCGCGGGACAAGTAACTGTCAGGACGAGAGCGGCGAGCCGTCGCCGTGACCCGGGAAGAGCCTGGGCGGCACGACTCGAATCTCACCTTCGCCAGCGCGCGGCGACGGACACCATACGGAGCCGTCATCGAGAGAGTGGCATACGGTCTGGGCGGGCGGATTAGACTTCGTGTGAGAGCGCAGAAGAGGCGCTGAGAGGTATCCGGCGAGCCATCCCACGGCGAGCAGGACAAATGGGAGGAGATATCTCGTAACCATCGGCGAACTCCGAAACTATCGAGACCGGTCCGTCGGGGACCGATCGGCTAATCGCTGATGGCTACGGTCAGGACGCGTACCATGAAACTGGAACGAGTCTGGCCCCCTCCCCATTTGGCGTTAGATGCCGGCACGGCTCCGGGATCCAACGCGGCTTTAGCGCCAACCCGCGGCTAGCGCGCGTCCGTGAGCTGAATTTGGGCTGTGGCGGAAGGCCGCCTCCCCCGAACGATCGCGCAGGGGGGAGCATACTACCGTCGCGGCAGCTTCATCAAGTAGCTTTTCGCACAAATGAGCTGCGGATTATGCCAATTAAGGTTGCAGGAGCCGCGTCAGTGACCTGTCGGTCACCAAGAGAAGGCGCGGGGGCGCCTAACGGCTCCTTAGGTACGAGGGTGGGACTACTTGTTGGGCATGACGTAGTCGAGGTTCATGGTGGCGACACCGGCTGCAACATTAAGCCCCGAGTTTCCTTCGACGCTGACGGGCTGGAGTGAAATCGAGCTATGCATCCCACCCACCATCGCATGAACGCCGGCGCCGATTCCGACGGTCGCGCTGGCAGTGCCACCGGCGTAATGGCCGGCGAGGGCGCCCCCTGCGCTGCTGGTGGATGGGGCGAAGACCGTCCAAAGCATCACGCCGGATTGCAGATATCCGATATCGGCACCGAATTTGTTGATCTCGCCCTTGTAGTGTTCGATCGGCTGGCCCGCAGCAGGAGTGAAGGTGCATTGGAGTTCACGCGAGGAACCGAAAATGATGCCCCATCCACTGGCGACGTTACAGCTCAGGTATCCAATTTTGACCTCGCCGTCGGCGAGGGCCGGTGACGTGCAGGACAGAATGGCGATTAAAGCCGCCGACGCAATCAAAGCGAATCCCGAGAATATTCTCATTGCCATGACCCCTCCGAATCGGAGCGGGAGCAACTGCGATGCCATGGAATTGGCCTGGACGCATGGATTTGCGCGAAGTAAATCCACCGGCAACAGGACGGTAACAGTTCTTCGATAGGGTGTCGTTGTGTCCCCTTTCGACACACAATTTCGGGTAAGGAAAGCCAAGTTTTCCAATTCCTCTCGATCATGGCCGGAGTTGGTGGCAAGGGCGTTGGACGATGATCGAAGGACCGTATCATCGCAATAACCGGCGTGCGGCAGGCGATGGGCGCCATAATCGCGTCTATCCGGGTATTTGATGGCGCGTCGCACTGCCGTCGAGCAGGATAAGAGTGATGGATGAGAGCGCAGTGCTGTTCGGCCAACGTTCGGAGGTCGGTGGGCCTTTAGCGGAGCTGGCCCTTGATCTGCGGAACTGCTGGGACCATACGACCGATCCGCTGTGGAGCAAGATCGATCCGGAGCTGTGGGAGCTTACGCACAATCCGTGGGTGATACTGCAGACGACCTCCGCGGCCAAGCTCGATACGCTGCAACGCGACCCTGAGTTCCGGCGGCAGGTCCAGGAGTTGGCGGAGCAGCGGCACGACTATCCGAGCAGTCCAGCCTGGTTTCAGCAGACGCATCCGGAGTCGAAACTGAGTTGCGTGGCGTTCTTCAGCATGGAGTTCGGGTTGAGCGAGGCGCTGCCGATTTATTCGGGCGGGCTTGGCAACGTCGCGGGAGACTATCTCAAGACCGCCAGCGACCTCGGCGTCCCGGTGATTGGGGTCGGGTTGCTCTATCAGCAGGGTTACTTTCGCCAGGTAATCGAGGCGGACGGGAGCCAGCGGTCGTTGTTTCCCTACAACGATCCCGGGCAGTTGCCGATTACGCCGGTGCGCGAGGGAAGCGGCGAGTGGTTCAGGTTGAGGGTGAATCTGCCGGGCCATCGGCTATGGCTGCGTGTGTGGCAAGCCTCGGTGGGCCGCGTGAAGCTGTATCTGCTCGACAGCAACGATCCTGCGAATCTGCCGGCATACCGGGGGATCACCAGCGAACTTTATGGCGGCGGCGCGGAGCTGCGTTTGGCGCAGGAGATGGTGCTGGGGCTTGGCGGTTGGCGGCTGCTGCGCGGACTCGGGCTTAGACCCGAGGTGTGCCATCTGAACGAGGGGCACGCAGCGTTGGCAGTGCTCGAGCGGGCCGTGAGCTTCATGGATGAAAGCGGTCAGGCTTTCGATGCCGCGCTGGCGGTTACGCGGGTGGGTAATCTGTTTACGACGCATACGCCGGTATCCAGCGGGTTCGATCGCTTCACTCCGGAGCTGGTGGGCCGCTACCTGGGCGCATATGCGCAGGAGCGGCTGCGGATTGGGTTGCCGCGTCTGCTCGCGCTCGGCCGCGAGCATCCGGAAGACTCCAATGAGCCGTTCAACATGGCATATCTCGCTATTCGGGGCAGCGGCGCGATAAACGGGGTAAGCCGGCTTCATGGAGCGGTGAGCCGAAGGATTTTTCAATGCCTGTTTCCGCGCTGGCCGCAGGCGGAGGTGCCGGTGGGCCATGTCACCAACGGGGTACATACTCCGACGTGGGACTCGGCCGCGGCGGATTCGCTCTGGACGCAGGCATGCGGGCGAGAGCGCTGGCGGGGTGCGATGGAAACGGTCGAGCGTGATTTCCGGCGGGTTTCCGACCAGGCCTTGTGGGAGCTTCGCAGCAAAAACCGGCGCGAGCTGGTGAGTTTTGTGCAGGAGCGGCTGGCGAGCGAGTTGGCGCGGCGCGGCAAGGACCCGGAAGGCGCGAGTGAAATATTTAATCCGAATACGCTGACGATAGGGTTCGCCAAGCGCTTCACCGCGTACAAGCGTCCAAACCTGCTGCTTCACGATCCGGAGCGTCTGATCCGTATCCTGACCAAGCGCGACCAGCCGGTTCAGATCGCGATCGCAGGCAAGGCCCACCCCGCTGACGGAGTCGGACAGGCGCTGGTGCAGGAATGGGTTCGTTTTGTCGAGCGGCCAGAGGTGCGCGGTAACGCGGTCTTTCTCAGCGATTATGACCTGGTGCTGGCGGAGCGGCTGGTTCAGGGTGCGGATCTGTGGATTAACACGCCACTGAGGCCCTGGGAGGCGTGCGGCACGAGCGGAATGAAGGTGCTGGTCAACGGCGGGCTCAACCTGTCCGAACTGGACGGATGGTGGGCCGAGGCGTACTCGAAGGATCTCGGTTGGGCGATCGGTGACGGCAAGGAACACGATCAGGATCCGGCATGGGATGCCGCCGAGGCGGAAGCGCTCTACCGGAGGCTCGAGGAGGAAGTCATCCCTGCGTTCTATCGGCGCGGTGAAAACGGCGTTCCGGTCGAGTGGGTTTCGAAGATGCGTGAGAGCATGGCGCGTCTGACGCCGCGCTTTTCGGCGAATCGAAGCCTCCGCGAGTATACGGAAGCCTACTACCTGCCCGCAGCGCTGGCGTACCAGGAGCGCGCGCGCGACCGCGGTACGGCGGGCTTATCGATACTGCGATGGCAGTTGCGGTTGTTGCATCGATGGGCGAACGTCCGCTTCGGTGGACTTCACGTCGATACTTCCGGCGGAAAGCACGCATTCGCGGTTCAAGTCTACCTGGGGGAACTGGAGCCGGAGGCAGTGTGCGTGCAGCTTTACTCCGAGGCGCTCGATGATGGAGCGCCGGTGTGCCAGGAGATGCTTCGCGGCCGGCCGATCGCGGGCGCCGTGAACGGCTTCGTCTACGGCGCCGAGGTTACTGCAGAACGCGCCGCTGAGGACTACACGCCGCGAATTGTGCCGTCGGCGTTACTGGGACGGGTACCGCTCGAGGACGCCCACATCCTCTGGTTACGCTGAACAGAGCCGGCGATAGCGGTACGTCCCGTCGGCGGACTAATGAATCGCCGGTCGCTGAGGCCGCGCCGGACGCACAGGCGCTGACTCGCCGTTGCCGGCATCCGTATCCGCGCCACCTGCGCCCGTATGAGCGCGCGCGCCCGCGCCGTTGCGCAGGGCATGCGCCAGGACTTCATCGACCGTATCGACGAAGATCGCTTCCATCTCGGAGCGCAGTTCCGCCGGAATATCGTCGAGGTCGTGCTCGTTGCGCCGTGGCAGGATCACCGTGCGGATTCCGGCGCGCCGTGCCGCCAGCACCTTTTCCTTGATGCCGCCGACCGGGAGCACCTTGCCGCGCAGCGTGATCTCGCCGGTCATCGCGACGTCGGCCCGCACCGGCCTGCCGGTGAGCAGAGAAGCGAGCGAGGCCGCAATCGTTACGCCGGCTGACGGGCCGTCCTTGGGGATCGCTCCGGCCGGAACGTGAACGTGTATATCCGATTTGTCGAAGAAGTCGGGTGCGACTCCGATGCGGTCCGCACGCGAGCGGATGTAGGAGAGGGCCGCCTGCGCCGATTCCTTCATCACGTCGCCGAGCGAGCCGGTCAGGGTAAGGCCCTTCTGCCCGCTCATCCGCGTGCTTTCGATAAAGATGATATCGCCGCCACTAGGCGTCCATGCGAGACCGGTGGCAACTCCCGGTTCGTTAGTGCGTTCCGCAGCCTCGGAGTAGAATTTCGGCGCTCCCAGGTACCGCTGCAACATCTCCGGCGCGATGCGCTCGGGCGCGCTCTCGCCTTCGGTGATCGAACGGGCGATCTTGCGGCAGATACGCGCGATTTCGCGTTCGAGGTTGCGTAATCCGGCCTCGCGCGCGTAGCTGCGGATGATTTCCGCTACCGCCGGGCGTGTGAATTCGATCTTGCGATCGCCCAGCCCGTTCTCAACCAACTGCTTCGGCACCAGATGGCGCTCGACGATCTGGAGCTTCTCCTCCTCCGTGTATCCGGGGAGTTCGAGCACCTCCATGCGGTCCCGCAATGCCGGCGGGATGGTGTCGAGCACATTTGCGGTGGTCAGGAACAATACGCGCGAAAGGTCCAGCGGCACGTCGAGATAATGGTCGACGAAGGCGTTGTTCTGTTCAGGGTCGAGCACCTCGAGCAAGGCCGAGGCCGGATCGCCGCGGAAATCCGCGCCCAGCTTGTCGACTTCGTCGAGGATGAACAGCGGGTTGTTGGAGCCCGCGTTGCGCAATCCCTGCACGATACGCCCGGGCAGCGAGCCGATATAGGTTCGCCGATGGCCGCGAATCTCGGCCTCGTCGCGAATTCCGCCCAGCGACAGCCGTACGAACTTGCGTCCCAGCGCGCGGGCGATCGAACGCCCGAGCGAAGTCTTGCCGGTTCCCGGCGGCCCGACGAAGCAAAGGATGGGTCCCTTGGTGTCGGCTTTGAGCTGGCGCACGGCCAGGAACTCGAGGATCCGCTCCTTGACCTTTTCGAGGTCGTAATGGTCCTCGTCCAGCACCTTGCGTGCGTTGGCGATATCGAGGTTATCGTCGGTCGAGACGCTCCACGGCAGGCTTACAAGCCAGTCAATATAGGTGCGCACGACCGTATGTTCCGCCGACTCGGGCGGAATCATCCGCAGGCGTTCGAGTTCCTTGTCAGCGGCCTTGCGAGCCTCTTCGCTCATCTTGGCCGCTTCGATCTTCTTTTCGAGGTCCTCGATTTCGGAAGTGCGGCCGTCAGCCTCGCCCAGCTCCTTCTGGATCGCCTTGAGCTGCTGGCGCAAATAATATTCGCGCTGATTCTTGTTGAGCTCGGTCTGAACCTGCGACTGAATCTTGTGGCCCAGCTCGAGCAATTCGATCTCGCGGCTCAGGATCACGATCAGTTTTTCGAGCCGCTGACGCACGTCCAGCGTGGCCAACAGGTCCTGCAACTCCTCGACTGCGATTTTGAGGTAGGATGCAACCAGATCGGTCAGGCGGCCCGGGTCGCGCACCTGCATCGCCATCACCTGCAACTCATCGGGCAGGTACGGCACCAGCGAAACGAATTTCGAGAACTGGCTGACCAGGTTGGCGTGCAGCGCTTCGACTTCCTTGTCGGCTACCAGGGTTTCGGCCAGGCGGCCGACGCGCGCGATGAAGTATGGATCGCGCTGGAAAAACGTTTCCAGCTCGATTCGGGCGAGGCCCTGCACCAGCACCCGGACGCTCTGGTCCGGATACTTCAGCATCTTGAGGATTCGCACAGCGGTGCCGCGAGGATAGAGCCCCTCGGGTCCCGGGCTTTCCTCCTCGGGGTTCTTCTGAGTGGCCAGCCCGATTATGCGCGAATTCTGCCCGACATCCTCGATCAGCTTGAGCGACGAGGCGCGCGAAACCAGGAACGGATGTATCTGACTGGGGAAGATTACGATGCCGCGCAGCGGCAGCACCGGCAATGCTTCGGGAATCTCAACTTTGGTAAGATCTTCTTCGGTCTCGAAGCGCTTTTCCCCTTTGGATTTCTCTGACATAGGCTACCGGACCCCCCATTTCCGGGGCGACCGGACGCCGCCCACGCTTTCCCCACCGCCAGAATTTAACGTAGTATAGCGGCGGAAGTCACACAAGGTTCTTTCCATGACTACAAGCTAAGCACGATCCGTCGTGCGAGCCACTACGCGGAAACAGGGCCCTTGCCAAGCTATAACTTCGACAAGTTATTTGACGTTAGCGAGGCTAACGAGCTGATACCACGGCTCGAGGTGCTGATCCGCCAACTGCAAGCGCGCGTTACCGAACTCCGGAACCAGATCGCCCAAATCCTCGAAATCGATCCCGAGGCCGAGGCGCTGCAACTACCCGAAGTGATGGCGCGCCATCCGCAACTTCGCGCGCCTTCGGCCAGCCTGGCGGAGGCGGCGCACGCGATCGAATCGTTGGGATGCTTCCTTAAAGACATCGACCTCGGCCTGGTCGACTTCCCCTATCAAAGCGAAAGCGGGGAAGTAGTATTCCTGTGTTGGCAGTTCGGCGAACCCGGCGTTCTGGCGTGGCATCCGATAGACGGCGGCTTCGATCAACGCCAGGCGCTGCCGGGATCGACGAAGCCGCTGCCCAATTAAGACGTACGCATGCTCATCTCGTTTAATTCGACCTGGACATGGCAATAACGCTCTTTATCTACCTGTTGGCCTTGGTCTGCTGGCTCGGCGGCATGATCTTTTTCTCAATCTTCGTGGCGCCGGTCGTATTTGGCGTGCTTCCGATCAGTGAGGCCGGAAAGGTCGTCGCCGGCATTTTCCCGCGCTATTACCTTCTGGGCTATGTGGCCGGGATCATCGGAGTGATCCTGTCGATCTATTTCGCGCTGTCGCACGCGCCACGCCTATGGTGGGGGCTTGCCGCGCTGGCGCTCGTGATTGCATTGGGACTTACGCTCTATGCCGGCGCCGTGGTCCGTCCGAAAGTGGATTCGATTCGCACGGTGGCGGAAGAGGCCAATCCCGATCCGGCGCGCAAGGCCGAATTCGAGCGCCTCCATCGGCTTTCCGTTGCAATCAACGGCGGCGTGATGGTGCTGGACCTGCTCGCGCTGCTCTGCACCGCCGCGGCGCTGACCCCCCATGGCTAAGCGCGAATTCAAGGCAGTGGTGCTCGACCTGTTTGACACGCTGGTCAAATGGGAGCCTGAGCGTCTGCCGGTCATGGAACTCAACGGGCGGCAGGTGCATACGACGATGCCCTGGGTCTTCCCGACGCTG
>DASPQS010000186.1:0-9828 GCA_035624865.1 Binataceae bacterium (SeqCode)
GCACCACGATCGTCACCGATTTGGCGTCGCCCGCCACTGTCGTCGAAACGATCTCCCCGGAGTTGACTCCGTTGAGCTGCGCGTACTGATTCGTGGTGCTGACTACCTGCGAGTTGTCCGTGGTGGCCGGAACCCCGGTCAGATAGTTCGCTCCTGCCAGTACGGCCGAATCCGCAGCCTTCTGAAGCTGCACCCAGGAGTAGTAAAGGACGCCCACGTCGGCTCCCAGGGAAATCGCGCCGACGAGCGTGGCAATAACCAGGGTCATAATGACCGCCGTCTGTCCGGGTAGAAACGCACGCCGTAGTCTCATGTTTGTTCCTCCCGCCGTTCAGGTAAAAGGAAACCTGATTGGCTAGTTAGAGCCACAATAGACTAAGGCTGCGAGTGATAGATGCGAAGAAGCGTCAATATCCAAAATTTAAGCACAATTGGATATTTCAGCACAGGTCGCTTTCGTCAAATCTACGCTTTTGTAATCGATTTAGGAACGCTCAGGCGATTATCGATAATATGAGCACAAAGTAAGATTTGTGGGCAGGGTGAAATCCTTCACCAGCGCCTCTCGGTTCCTTGTTGGTTTCGTTCCGAACTATTGGATCAGGACCGGCTTGGAAAGTGCCCCGAGTACCGGGGCGCTGGCGCTGCCCACACTCCCGGCCGTCACCTGCTGCACGAAGCACCCGTCAATCGTGGCGTTGCCGCTCTTTACGGACATGCCGGCCAGGTAAACCTCGGCAAACCCCTCGATCGCCATGGTGCAGTCACCGCTGCAACCGCCGAAGTCAACCACCGGGATCGTGATCAGGAGAGGATCGTCCAGCGGGATATTGTTAGGGTTGCCGCCATTGCCACACACCTTGGTGTAGTCGACAGTCGGAAACTTTGAATTGTGCTCGTTTACTCGCGCCTGGAAACCATCCTGCACCACGCTCGACGTGTAATTGGTGCTCGACGCCGATGAGATGTTCTCGCCGATGCTGTAGGTTCCCGCCACACCATTCGCAATCGCATTGGAAAGGTCAGAGGCGCCGGCCCCCTGTCCGAGGTCCAGCCATTGCCAGTTGCCGGGCGCGAGTCCTCCAGCAAACTTCTGCCCGAAGACGACGGACTGACCCGGATCCATATCAGCGATCGAACTACACGGCTTGTCGCATTGGATGCCTGCAGGGAACAACCCGTTGTTGAACGTGTTGACCCCCTGTCCGACCTGCGCGGTCGCGGCTGCCGCCACGCTGCCCGAATTGAAGCCGAGCACTCTTGCGAAAAAATAGGGAACCTGCCGCGTTAGCCTGATCGAAAGCTGCGTGTCGTTCGGGTCGACGTTGGTTGAAGCGACCTGGTCCACATAAGAGGCGTTCTGGACTGGATTCGGGCAAATCGCCGAGTTCGTGTTGTTCGGATCGTTGATCCCGTTCAGGCACGCGTATCCTTCTGCGGTGGAAATCGCGTTGGTAGCCACGGTTCCGCTTGGATCAGGCACTGCGGTGAGCTGGTTGGCTCCCGCCAAAGCGGCTGCGTCGGCCGCCTTCTGCAACTGCATCCAGTTGAAATAAAAAAGCCCGACATCGGTGCACAGCGCCATCGCGCCAAGCAGTACGCCAATCACCAAGGTCATGATGACGGCGGTTTGGCCTTCAGCGAACTTCTTCCGGCGCTTCACCATTCTCCCCTTCTGAACGGACGCAGCGGCATATCCCACAGAAAGCATAAAGCCGGACGACGATGTGTCAAATCGAATCGGATCTTTCGCGCTATCTCGCGCTTCTGTCAATCCGATGCGGAACCGCTAATCTTTGAGGGAACCGATCGCCCGGGCCTGAGCCAGCGTGAAGCGCCCCTCGTAGAGCGCGCGTCCGATAACCACTCCAACGACTCCCACCGCAAAGAGCCCTTTCAGAGCACGCACATCTTCCAGCGTCGCGACACCACCTGAAGCGATTAGGGGAACGCCTGCGTGGCGCGCCGTTTCAGCAAATGTGGCGAGGTTCGCGCCGGCCTCCGTGCCGTCGCGCGCGATATCTGTGACGATCATCGCGGCGACCGCGGCGTCGCGAAAGCGCGCGACCGCTTCGCCGATAGTCATCTCGCTCGTCTCGACCCATCCCTTGATCGCGAGCCGTCCGTCGCGGGCGTCGAGCGAACCGAAGATGCGGCCGGGAAACTCGGCGCAGCCATCGCCGATCAGACCAGGGCTGAGAAACGCGGCAGAGCCGATCGACGCGATATCGGCACCCGCAGCAAAGACCTCGCGCACCGAATCGATCGTGCGCAGGCCGCCGCTCACATCGAGCCGGCAGCCGACCGCGGCGCGAATCGCACGAATCGCATCCAGATTGCGCGGCTCTCCCGCAATTGCGCCGTCGAGGTCGACAATATGAATCAGTTCGGCGCCTTCGCGTTCGAAGGCGCGGGCAGTGGCGGCGGGATCCGTGCCGTAGACCGTAGCACGCGCCATCTCGCCCCGCACGAGACGAACAACGGCGCCGCCCTTGAGGTCGATCGACGGGATGACGGTGAAGCGTTCGAACTTCAGGAAAGTGTGCCCTTGGTGGAAAGCACGCCGGTCAGGCGCGGTTCGATCGCCGTCGCCTGATCCATCGCGCGCGCCAGCGCCTTGAAACACGCCTCGATAATGTGATGCGGGTTGCGCCCGGCATGCAGATTCAGATGGAGATTCATGCCGGTCTCGTCGGCCAACGCCTTCATGAAATCCTGTAACAGCATCGTCTGAAATGTGCCGACGCGCTCCTGCTCGATCGGCACGTTATAAGCCAGGTACGACCGTCCGCTGATATCCACCACCGCGGTGCAGAGCGCTTCGTCGAGCGGCACGGTCGCGCTGCCGAAGCGCTTAATCCCGGAGCGGTCGCCCAGGGCCTGGCGGAAGGCGCGCCCGAGGACGATCCCCACGTCCTCGACCGTGTGATGGTCGTCGATGTGGAGGTCGCCGACCGCCTCGATGCGCAGGTCAAAAAAGCCGTGCCGGGCAAAGCTCTCGAGCATGTGATCGAGAAACGGCACGCCGGTATGAATCTCGCCGCGGCCTTCCCCGTCGATCGCGAGAGTGGCCGAGATTTGCGTTTCGCGAGTCTTGCGGTCAATCGTGGAGGAACGCGCAGGGGCTCCGTCGGCATCGCCAAGGCGCCCGGGTTTGGCGGCAGCTATACGCATCGTGCGTGATTTATTGCGATCTTCCATTTTCAACCATAACGGTGCGAACAGCTCGCCCCCGCGCCATCCTGAGTTCTATCGCGCGCGCATGCCCTTCGAAGCCTTCCATTCGGGCAAGGCGGGCGACGTGCGGACCCAGCCTTTTCAGCGCCGCCGCCGAAGCTCCGATTATACTGGTTCGCTTGAGGAAATCGTAAGCACCCAGCGGCGAGGCGAATCGGGCCGCGCCGCCCGTGGGCAAGACGTGATTCGGACCCGCCAGGTAATCTCCCAGCGCCGCCGGCGAGCGCGGCCCGAGAAAGACCGCGCCTGCCGCCTTGACGGATCCGAGCCAATGAGCCGCGTCGTTCAGATCGAGTTCAAGGTGCTCAGGCGCGATCCGGTTTGCAAGCTCGAAGGCCTCCGCCAGGCCGCGAACGACGACAGCGGCGCCGCGGCGGGCGAGTGCGCGTCTGACCTCGAGAGCGCGCGGCAGATCCTCGAGTGCACGGTTGATCGCCGCGACCACCCGCTCGGCCAGCTTCCGGGATGGGGTCAGCAGAATCGCGGATTCGTCGCCGGAGCCGTGCTCCGCCTGCGCTATCAGGTCGGCTGCGATCCAGACCGGATCGGCGCGGCCTTCGGCGATCACCAGCACCTCGCTGGGACCCGCCATCTTGTCGATATCGGTAACGCCATAGACCATCCGCTTGGCGGCCTGAACGTAAGCGTTACCCGGCCCGACGATCTTGTCTACGGGAAGGATGGTCGCGGTGCCGAAGGCGAGCGCGGCGATCGCGTGAGCACCGCCCGCGCGGTAGACCTCGCCGACCCCAGCGATCGCCGCGGCGGCGAGCACGCCCGGACGGTCGCCTTCGCGCGCAGGTGGCGAGACCATCACGATTTCGCGCACTCCGGCGACCCGCGCCGGAATTGCATTCATCAGGACCGAAGAAGGATAGGCGGCCGTTCCACCAGGGACATAGATTCCAACCCGTTCGAGCGGTCGCACGATCTGGCCCAGGCGCATCCCCAGCGCGTCGCGATAATTGAAGGACTTTTCGAGGGTGCGGCGGTGAAAATCCGCAATCCGGCGGGCTGCCAGCTCGAGCGCGCGCCGCTCCGCGGCGGGCAGGGCCTCGCGCGCCGATTGCAGTTCGGCCGCGCTCACGCGCAAACGGTTCGTCTCGAGCCTGACGCCATCGAAGCGGCGAACGAAGGTGAGCAGCGCCCGATCACCACCGCGGCGCACCGCCGAGATGATTTTTGCTACGGCCTCGTCGACCGCGCCGCCGCTTTCGCCCCGCCGGCCACTCATCGCGGAGAGAAATCGCCCGAAGGCGGGCGAGTCGGAGTCAAACAGCCGCAAGGTTATCCACCGTCAGGCGGGCACGCGATCGATCCGCGCCCCGACCGACCTGAGCTTGGCATCAAGCGCTTCGTAACCGCGATCGAGATGGTAGACGCGGCTCACTTCGGTCTCATTGTCGGCGGTCAGCCCGGCCAGGATCAGGCTCATCGACGCGCGCAAATCGGTTGCCATCACGGGCGCGCCGCTTAAGTGCGAGGGTCCGCGGACGACGGCGGTCGGTCCCTTCATCATGATATCGGCGCCCATTCGCAACAATTCCGGCGCATGCATGAAGCGGTTCTCGAAGATCGTCTCGGTAATCACCGAGGTACCCGAGCTTTGCGTGAGCAACGCCATCATCTGCGCCTGCAAGTCCGTGGGAAAGCCGGGGTAAGGCAGGGTCCGCAACTCGACCGGTCGCAGCGGAGCCTTCGAGGTCACGCGCAGTCCGCAATTGTGCGCGGATATTTCGACGCCCGCCTCGCGCAGCTTGTCGATAACCGCAGCGAGCTGGTCGGCAGGAGCATCTTCGATCATCAGATCGCCGCCGGTTATCGCCGCCGCGATCATCAACGACCCCGCCTCGATACGGTCGGGGATGACGCGATGTTGGGCCCCGTGCAGGCGTTCGACACCCTCAATTTGGATGACGTGGGTGCCCGCGCCCTCGATCCGCGCGCCCATCGCGACAAGCATCCGCGCCAGGTCCTGCACCTCGGGTTCACGCGCGGCATTTTCGATGAGCGTCGTTCCTTTGGCGAGCACCGCGGCCATCATGATGTTCTCGGTGGCGCCGACCGACGGCGAATCGAGCCATACGCGTGCGCCGCACAGTTGCGGGGCGCGGGCCTCGACGTAGCCGTTGCGCAGCTGGATGCGAGCCCCCAGGGCGCGAATTCCCGCTATATGCAGATTGACCGGGCGTGCACCGATGGCGCAGCCGCCGGGTGTCGACACCCGGCCGCGCCCGGCACGCGCGAGCAGCGGACCGAGCACGACGAAGGACGCGCGCATGGTCTTGACCAGCTCATAGGGCGCCTCGTGCGAGCAGATCTCGCGGGCCCGCAACTCGAGTTCGTGCTCGCCAATCCATCGCGCCTGCACGCCGAGGCGAACCAGAAGGTCGACAGCGGTGCGCACATCGCGCAGGCGCGGGACATTGCCGATAATCACGGGATCGGCCGTCAGCAGGGAGGCCATCATGATCGGGAGCGTCGCGTTCTTGCTGCCGCTGAGCGCGACAGTGCCTCTGAGCGCCACCCCGCCGTGGATGATCATCTTGTCCATGGACGGAGGTGGTCAGAGCGCCGCGCGCACAAAAAAGGTGACGGATGGCATCTTAGGTTCCCCCATTTCGGACGGCTTGGTGCAAGGCCATTCTAAAGCATGCCCACGCCCTAACCAACCTGGCGATACCGTAACGCGGCGCCCCCTCAGCTCGCGCAGACGACCCGCGAAATCCCGGAGAGGTCGTTTCGCATGGTTATTTCGGAGAGGCCGGAGGCGCGGAAAATCGCCGCAACGTCAGCCGCCTGGCCGGCACCGACTTCCACGGCAATCTTTCCGCCCGCCGCCAGATGCTGCCGGGCGCCGCGCGCTAGAAGCCGGTAAAAGTCCAATCCGTCGCTGCCGCCGGCGAGAGTGATTCGCGGTTCGTATCGGCTCACCTCGGCTTGCAGACCTTCGATCTCGCCGTCCCGCACATAGGGCGGATTGCAGACTATCAGGTCGAATAGCCCGAGAGGCTTTCCACCATCCATGACTGCGAAACAATCCGCCAGCCGTATTTCGATACGTTCCGCCATCCCCAAACGCTCGAGGTTCCGGCGAGCCACGGCGAGTGCACCGGCGGAGACGTCGGTGGCGACGACGCAGGCCGAGGGGAGGCCGGCCGCAATCGCCAATGCGATCGCGCCGCTGCCTGTACCAACGTCGAGCACCCTCGGATCGCGTCGCCGGCCCAGCTCTTCAAGCGATACTTCAACCAGAATCTCGGTCTCCGGTCGCGGGATGAGCACTCCGGGTCCGACCTCGAGTTCAAGCGAATAGAACTCCTTACGACCCAAAATGTACGCGAGCGGTTCGCGCGCCGCTCGCCGCGCGACCAATTGAGCGAAGCGAGCGCGAGCGGTTTCGTCAACCGCAACGACGCGTGACAACAGTTCAATCCTTGCGACCCCGGCCGCAGCGGCGAGCAACAATTCGGCATCCAGGCGCGGGCTTTCGACCCCTGCATGGCGCAGCATCTGCTCCGCGGCTTCGATTAGCGGACGCACCCGCGTCTCGCGGGCTTCTTCAAGCTCCACTTTCAATTCGGATCAGGCGCTCAGCGCCTGTGCCTGCTCTTTGGTGGCAAGCGCGTCGATCACCGGGTCAAGAGCTCCATCGAGCACTTGATCGAGCTGGTGGAGCGTCAAATTTACGCGATGGTCGGTGACGCGCGATTGGGGAAAGTTGTAGGTGCGAATGCGCTCGGAGCGATCGCCGGTACCCACCATCGAGCGGCGGGTTTCGGCGATCTTGGCCTCCTGCTCCGCGCGAGCGATCTCGAGCAGGCGGGCGCGCAGGATCTTCAGCGCACGCGCCTTGTTCTTGTGCTGCGACTTCTCGTCGCGGCAAACGATGACCATGCCGGTGGGGATATGGGTGATTCGCACGGCCGAGTCCGTCGTGTTGACGCTCTGCCCACCCGGCCCCGACGCGCGCATCACGTCGATTCGCAGGTCCTTGTCCTCGTTGATGTTGACCTCGACCTCGTCCGCCTCGGGCATCACCGCCACGGTCACCGCCGAGGTGTGGATACGGCCTGAGGCTTCGGTCGCGGGCACCCGCTGCACGCGATGGACTCCGCCCTCGAACTTGAGCCGGCTGTATGCGCCGCGTCCATTGATCAGCGCGATCACTTCCTTAATTCCACCGAGCCCGGTGGTGCTGAGGCTCAAGGGCTCGACCTTCCATCGATGACGCTCGGCATAGCGCGAGTACATCCGGAAGAGTACGCCGGCAAAGAGCGAGGCTTCCTCCCCGCCGGTACCGGCGCGAATTTCGAGCAGGACATTTTTGTCGTCGTTGGGATCGCGCGGGGTCAAGAGCTGGCGCAGATGCTCTTCGGCAAGAGCCTGTTGCCGTTGCATTCCGGGCAGTTCGGCCTTGGCGAGCTCGCGCAAGTCCGCGTCGTCACCTTCAAGTATCGCCTTATGTTCAGCGATTTCGTCAAGCAGCTTGCGATAGTCGCGGATGGCGGCGGCAACTTCCTGCAATTGCGCGCGCTCCTTGGCGAGCTGGGCGTACTCACGATTATTGGCGATAACCGCGGGATCGCTCAGCCGGCGCTCAAGCTCGGCGAAGTGTTCCTCGATTCCTTTGAGCTTTTCGAGCATCGCGTCGTTGGCATTCAGCAGCGGTCATGAAGTGGCGGCGCGAACCTTTCGCGCCCCAGCGCATACTTCGCCGCCTGTCGCCGTGCTTTCTGACCTCGAGGGCGACGGCGGTCGAACGTTACTTCATGCCGTACTTGCGCTTGAAGCGTTCGACCCGGCCGGCCGTGTCGACAAGCCGTTGCGTCCCCGTATAAAACGGATGGCAACGGGAGCAGACTTCGATGTGAATCTCCGGGATCGTCGAGCGCGTTTCGAAGGTATTGCCGCATGCGCAGGTCACCGTGCAGCGACGGTATTCGGGATGGATTCCAGACTTCATGGGTTAATCCTGGGCGTCTTGCCCATCCCGGTAAAATAGCATCCCACAAGGATCCGCACAATTCAGCTCTGCCCGAGGCGCAGTCTCAACCAAATCCTGGGCAAGAATTGTTCGCTCCCCCAATCCGCCTGTAGAATAGCGCCCGCCCGAGAATCCGAGCGACACCCTCAAGCGGGCGACGAGTGAGTGCCGTGATGATGGGGAAGATTTGCCGGGCGGCACTGATGGCCGCGCTGGTTTGCGCCGCCGGTTGCGGTTCGCATGCCGACGAGCCCACGGGGCCCACGACGCGCGTCACCTTCGCTACGGAGCCAGAAGCGGCGCCCATACCGTCGACCGCAGCCGGCGCCGATACAAACGCTGCGGTGCAGGCGAATATCGATCGTTTCTTCGGCTCCAATCCTGAACAGGCACGCTATGGCGAGGCGGCGTCGCGGCCGCCCGGAGGCGCCAGTCTCGGGAACGACAAGGCCCGACGCTTCGGCGATTTCTCCTATGTACTGGCAAGACGGACGCTCGCGGCCGCGCAGGATCTTGAACCGGACAAGCTTGAACAGCGCAAGATGCGAGACGACCTGAGGCAGGTAATTTTGACCGCGGTGCTCGATCAGAACGGACGCCTCACGGAAATCATCGTCGGACAGCATTCGGGCGACCGGGCGGTGGACGAGATCTTCATTGCGGCGTGCAAGAAGGCGCTGTGGTCGCGTAACCCGCCGCTCGAGGCTCGCGCCGACGACGGCAACTACCGCTTGCGTATTGACGGGAGGATCACTAACTACAGCTTCGACCGCTATGGGAAATACACGTACAGGACTGAACTCGAGCTATCGCTTCTGTAGATGCCCGGCGTGGCTGCCGCCGCGCCACGAAAAATGGAACTGAACTTAAGACCACGCGATCTCTTTACTGCAACTTCTGCTAGGATGCGGCGAGTGAAGTCCTCCGCTCGTTATCGGCCACCCAAGGGACTCTCCATCCCGGTCATCACGGTGCTTGACCGCAATGGACGAGTGATTGCCGACGAACAGCGTAACGTGATTCGCTACGCGGTCCAGGAGGGTTCCGGCGCCAACATAATCTTTGCGGCGGGCACGACCGGCGAGTGGGACAAGCTCGACAACCGGCGGCGCCAACTCGTCGCCAGCATCGCGGTCGAGGAATGCCATAAGATCGCGCGCACGGGCACCACGACGGTCGAGGCCTGGGTCGGCATAACGGCGCGCTCGCGCGTCGAGACCCTGGAGAACCTGGTCCACGCGATCGAACTCAACGCCGACGCGGTTGTGGTTGCGCCGTTGTCGATCGCGGACGTGCTGGATCCGGTGGATTTTGTCTCGCGCGAGATAGGCGCCGTCTACGAACAACACGGGCACGCGCTCCCGCTCTTTCTCTACGACAACGCGGACATCGCCGCCGCTGGCAAGGCGCCCCATCTCCACACCCGCGACGTCAAACAGATGAGCCGGCTCGGATACGTCCGCGGCGTCAAGGTTACCGCCGGCAAGACGGTCCTCGGCAACTACACTCGTGCCGCCTCGCACTTCAAGCGTCATGGCGAATTCGGCATCTACCCGGGCAACGCCTACCTCATATTCGACCTGTTCCAGCCGCGCCGCGGCGTG
>DASPQS010000187.1:0-4009 GCA_035624865.1 Binataceae bacterium (SeqCode)
CACGACCACGGTACCTCGAACTTCGCGGTGGTCGACAAGGCGGGCAACGTGGTCGACGTAACGACGACGATCAACACGATCTTCGGCGCCAGGATGATGATCCCGGCGCTCGGACTCATCCTGAACAATGAGATGGACGACTTCAGCGTGGCGCCCGGCGTTCCGAACGCATTCAAACTGATCGGCGCCAAGGCCAACGAGATCGCGCCGGGCAAGCGTCCGCTTTCGAGCATGTCGCCGCTAATCGCGCTGCGCCGCGGCCGCCCCGCCTTCGTCGCCGGAGGCTCCGGCGGCCCGACCATCATCACCGGCGTTCTCCAGGTCACCCTCGATTCCCTCGACTTCGATCTCGATCCGGTGCGCGCTGTGGCCGAACCGCGGATACATCATCAAGCCGCGCCCGACATGGTCTTCGTCGAGTCGAGCATGCCAACCCGGACCACTGGCGCGCTCCAACGCATGGGTTACAAGGTCAAGCTGGTGCCGGAACTGGGCGCGGTGAACGCTATCAGCATCGCACCCGGCGACCTCCGCGGCGCGTTCGACCAGCGCAAAGGCGGCGGCGCGGCTGGAGATTAGCTGCTGCCCGCGGCGCGGATTCGACCCACTGTGACGGGCATGGCGCGCCGATTACACTTGAGCGCCGTGCAGTGCAACGCGCATACCACCGCCGCCTCGGCGCCTGACACTGAGGCTGCGACGCCCGCGCCGGCCGCCGGGAATTTCGGGCGCGGCGCCGTTGCTCTTTTCGCAGTTTTCGCGCTGGCTGCGTTCGTTTTTTTCCTCAATCTCGGAACCTACGGACTGTGGGAACCCGACGAGGCGCGTTACGCCGAGATCGCGCGCGAGATGCTCGCGACGCGCGACTTCATCGTGCCCCATCTGAACTACGTCTCCTATATCGAAAAGCCGCCTCTGCTTTACTGGTTGACCGCGTTATCGATGAGCACGCTGGGCGTGAACGAATTCGCGGCGCGGCTGCCCAACGCTCTCGCGGCGCTCCTCGGCGTGATCGCGACCTTTGTTTTTGCGCTGCGCGCCTTTGATCGCAGGCGCGCGATTCTTGCCGCCGCCGTCCTGACCACGAGTGGCCTCTACGCCGTGATGGCGCAGGTGCTGACGACCGACATGCTGCTCGCCGCCACGGTTGCGGTCGCGCTCTTCGCCTTCTATCTCCACTGGCGCGAAGGCGGACGCTGGTGCTGGCTGCTGTACGCCGCGGCGGGAATCGCGGTGCTTGCCAAGGGACCCGTCGGCGCGGCGATTCCGCTTCTGGCGGGTACTGCTTTTTTATGGTGGGAGCGCGAACTGAAAGGCGCACTGCGCCGCTTCCATGCGTTCGCAGGTTTTGCCCTCATCGCCGCGATCGCATTGCCCTGGTTCATAGCGATCACGTTGCGGGAACCGGGCTTTTTTGATTTCTATTTCATCGGCGAACATTTTCGGCGCTTCTTCGAACCCAGTTACAGTCACGGCGAGCCCATCTACTATTATGTGCCGGTAATCGCGGCCGGGATGTTGCCGTGGACGATCGTCATTCCGTTGCTGCCGTGGCGATCGCTCGCACCGAATCCGGCGCGGCGCTTCTGCATGATCGCCTCGGCGGTGATCGTCGCGCTCTTCTCGCTCGCGAGCGCCAAGCTGATTCCGTATATCCTGCCGGCGCTGCCGCCGCTCGCCGTGATAATCGCCGACGCGATCGCAACCTTCGCCGATCATCGCACCGCCGCGAACGCGGCCGCACCGCGTGAGCGCAAGGCTCCCGACCCGCGACGGCTCGCTGCGATCGGTCCCGTCTTGGGAATCGCGGGAGCAGGCACGATCGTGGCCGCGATCAACGCCCATCGCTTCGCGACTCCCTATCCGATGATCGTGCATCCGGCGCTCTATCTCGCAGGGGCGACCCTGATCGCGGGCGGGCTCATTTGCTTCGTGACGTTCTGGAACCGGCGTTTTTTTGCCGGGCTCGCGGTCTTCGTCGCGGTCGCATCGGCGACGCTGATGATCGCCAGCTACGGCCGCATCCTGGCCGAACCGACGCGTTCGTACGCACAACTCGCGCGCGAGATCAATCGGCGCGCGCCCGCTGCCGTACTCATCTGCTATCCGCGCTACATTCAGTCGCTGCCTTTTTACTGCCGGCGGCGCGTAATCCTGATCGGCGCGAAGACCGAACTCGCCTACGGCGCCGAGCACGCTCCCGACGCTTCGCGATGGTTCTTCACCAGCCGCGCCGATCTGATGCGGCTGTGGGAAGAACCGCGTCCGACCGTGCTCGTGATGGATCGCTGGGCGCTCGCTCCCTTGCAACAAAGCCTCGGCTCATATCGCGTGGTCGCGTCCGACGCGAAGAAACTCGCGATCACGCCGCTTCGAGCGGCGAACAATGGCGCAACCGATTCCAGATAGCACGCCGCAAGTTCTCGAACGCGAGCCCGCGCCGCGCGCGCGCGCTTACCGCGGCTTTGCGCTGCGCGCGGGTCTCGGAATCTCGGTGGTGGCTCTCCTGCTGTGGCATTTCGATGCGAGGCCGATCCTGCAATTGGTGGCGCGCGAGCGCGCCGCATTTTTCGCAGCCGCGATCGCGCTCTACGTCGCTGGCCAAGTGATGTCGGCGTTTCGCTGGCAAATTCTGGCGCGCGTCGCCGGCCTCGGCGGACGCTTCGGCGAGTATCTCGCGTACTACTTTGTCGGGATGTTCACCAATTTGTTTGTGCCCGGACTCATCGGCGGCGACGCCGCGCGCGCCGTCTATCTCGGCCGCAGACACGGCCGCATGGGCGAGGCGGTCGCGTCGGTCGCCGCGGATCGCGGACTCGGGCTGCTCGCGCTCTTCTGGCTGGCGGCGACGTGCGCGATCGCGGTGACGAGCGTGCAGCTGCCGCGCTCGATGGTCCGCACGACGCTCGCAGTCGGACTCGTGTCGTTCATCGCGTTTCTCGCCGGGCCCGCGCTTGGCAGCATCGCCGCGCGGCTGCCGGCCAGAGTTAGGAGCGCCGCCGGTCCCGCAATTATCTACCTCGACCGGCCGCTCGCACTCGTTCCCGCGATCGTGCTTTCGCTTATCCTGCAAGCCTCGCTCGCAGTCTGCCAGTACATGCTGGCGCGCGGACTCGGACTCGATCTGCCGCTGACCGCGTTCATGTTGTGCGTTCCGATCGCAAACGTCTTCGCCAGCCTGCCAGTGACGTTCAACGGGTTGGGCGTGCGCGAGACCGCCTACCTCGTGCTGTTTGGCTTCGCCGGGATCGGGAAGCCGGACGCGATCGCGCTGGGGCTGCTGTGGTTCGCGACGACGATGGTGGGCGGGCTGTTCGGGGTGGTCGGGTTCATGGCGACGCCGATGCGCAGCCGAAGTTAAGATCGATGGTGAAGGATTTCACCCTGAGCAAAGAGGCTTAAGTGCGCTAGGGTGGGGGAGCAAACTCGGGCAGAGGAGCGAACGAACGGGGAATCTTGCGCCTGCGGCGGAGCATTTATATAGTCATCGGCGCGACTAACCATTCGGACAGGCTGCGGAGAGAGTTGCGGCATGGATGCGATGAAGACCCTTTTCCTTAATCCGCCTTCGTATGACGATTTCGACGGCGGCGCAGGTTCGCGCTACCAGGCGACGCGGGAGGTGTGGTCCTTCTGGTATCCGACGTGGCTGGCCTACCCCGCCGGGATGATTCCGGGGGCACGGCTGCTCGACGCGCCACCGCATGCGTACACGCCGGAAAAGACCGTAGCGGAGGCCAAGAGCTACGATTTCGTGGTTATCCATACCTCGACGCCGTCCTTGAGGATGGACGTCCGGACGGCCGAAGCGATCAAGGCGGCGAACCGCGACTGCGTGATCGCGATGGTCGGAGGCCATCCCACGGCCCGGCCCGAGGAAACGCTCAAGCTCTCGGAGGCGATAGATATCGCGGCGCGCAAGGAATTCGACTTTTCGATGGTCGAAGTCGCGCAGGGGATGGACTGGGCGAAGATCGGGGGAATCAGTTATCGCCGCAACGGGCTTATC
>DASPQS010000188.1:0-10632 GCA_035624865.1 Binataceae bacterium (SeqCode)
ACCTGCCGCTTCGTGATCATGGCGGTGGGCCTGCTCTCGATTCCCACGCTGCCGCGCTACAAGGGGATGGAGAAGTTCAAGGGCCGCTCGTTCCATACGTTTAACTGGCCGCACGAGCCGGTCGAGCTGGCGGGGAAGAAGGTCGCCGTAATCGGGACTGGCGCGACCGGAATCCAGGTGATCGCCGAAATCGCGGACAAGGTCGGCGATCTGACCGTATTCCAGCGGCGGCCGAACTGGTCCGCGCCGCTGCATAACGGGCCGATTTCCGACGAGGAGATGGCCGATATCCGCGCGCGTTACGATCAGATCTTCAAGACCTGCGCGCGCACGCCCGGCGGCTTCGAGCATGAGCCGGATCGGCGGGGCTTTTACGAGGTCTCGCGCGAAGAGCGGATGGCGCTGTGGGACAAGCTCTACGAGAGCCCCGGGTTTGCGATCTGGCTGCGCAATTTCCGCGAGATCTTCACCGATGAGAAGGCGAACGCCGAGTTCTCCGAGTATATCGCGGACCGGATTCGCCGGCGGGTGAAGGACCCGGCGGTAGCCGAGAAGCTGATTCCGCGCGACCATGGCTTCGGGGTGCAGCGGGTGCCGATGGAGACGAATTATTTCGAAGCCTACAACCGCGACAACGTCCATCTGGTGGATCTCAGCGAGACGCCGATCGTCGAGATGACGGAAACGGGCCTGCGCACGACCGCGCGCGACTACGAATTCGACATCATCGTCTACGCCACGGGCTTCGACGCGATTACCGGCGCCTTCGACCATATCGATATCCGGGGGGTGGACGGGGTCAAGTTGCGCGACCGCTGGGCCGACGGACCGTCGACGTTCCTCGGGATGCTGGTTCACGGATTCCCGAACTTTCTGATGCCGTCGGGGCCGCAGAGCGGGTCCGCCTCGACCAACTATCCGCGCGGGATCGAGACGGGAGTCAGCTGGTGCACGAAGCTGCTCGAGTACATGCGGGAGCATGGCTATGTGCGGGCCGACGCCACGCTGGACGCGCAGAAGCGCTGGACCGACCACGTGACCAAGATGTACTCGACGATGCTGATGCGGAAGGCGAAGTCGTGGTTTACGGGCTACAACTCGAATATCCCGGGGCACGAGCACGGCAAGATTCGCTACTTCGTGTACAACGGCGGCTCGCCGAAATACGTGAGCCGGATCAGCGAAGTTGCGGGGCACGACTACGAGGGAATCGAATTCACGCTGGGCGACGCGCCGATCCGCCGCGAGGATGCCGCGTCGGAGAGCGCGGGCGAGGCCGACTGAAGGAACGATCGCGGCGGCGGAGCAAGCGTCCGCATAACGACAAAACGAAACGCCGGCCCGGGACAATCGGGCCGGCGTTTTTTTGTCTCGCCCCAGGCTATTCCGGACAGTGCGGCCTTAGCCGAATATTTTCGCGCTCCGAAGCGATGAGGCGACGCGGCTGACGGACTGTCTCAGGCGAGGCGGCGCGATCCGATGATCGCCTTAATCAGTTCGAGCAGGCCGATGGTCGCGACCGCGGCGACAAGGACGCGGGAAATGTCGGCCTCGTCTATCGGAGCGAATTGGAACAGCGCTCGGATTGGGGCCGCAGCAAGACTTATTGCGAGCAAGACGGCGGTGGCCGCGATCACCGTCCAAAGCGCGACGTTCGGACGCCGAAAGGCGTCGATGAGCGAAGAGCTGAAGGAGCGGTTGACGAAAATCAGGAGGGAATTACAAGTTACGAGCGCGACGAAGGTGAGCGCGCGCGTTTCCGATTCCGAGACGCCGCGCGAGCGGGCGTCGAGCAGCACGGCCGCGGTCAAAAGGAACACCCAGGAACCCTGGAAGATGCTCCACCCGATGGTCGACAGGGAGAAAAGGGGAGCGTGAGGATCGCGCGGCGGTTTGCGCATGACGTCGCGCTCGTCGGTCTCGGCCTCGAATACGATCGTGGCTACAGGGTCGATGATCAATTCGAGAAAAGCGATATGGACGGGCGTGAGAATAAGCGGCCATCCGCAAACGATGGGCAGGAGCGAGAGGCCGGCGATCGGAACGTGCACGGCGAGCAGAAAACCCATCGCCTTGCGCAGATTATCGTAAATCCTGCGCCCGAGCCTGACGGCTCTCACGATCGAGCCGAAGTCGTCGTCGATCAGTACGATGGAAGAGGCCTCACGGGCAACGTCGGTGCCGCGCGCTCCCATCGCGATGCCGATATGCGCGGCTTTGAGCGAGGGCGCGTCGTTGACGCCGTCGCCGGTCATGGCGACCACCTCGCCGTTGGCTTTGAGGGCATTGACGAGGCGTAATTTCTGTTCGGGGAGGGTGCGGGCAAAGATTCGAGCGGTTTTGACGCGGTCACGCAATTCCGGATCGCTCATTTGCGCGAGTTCATCGCCGGTGACGACGCCGTCGGCGACGTCCAGGCCGGCCTCGCGCGCGATCGCGCTGGCGGTCGCGGGATAGTCTCCGGTAACCATGACCACGCGGATGCCTGCGGCGCGGCATTGGTTGACGGCGTCGGCGATGTTGGGCCGCAGCGGGTCGGCCAGGCCGACGAGGCCGAGCAAATCAAACCCAAATGCGGCGGGCGAATCGGGCCAGGGAGGACCCGGAGATGAAGCCCTGGCGACCGCGAGAACGCGCATCCCGCGCGCGGCGGTGCGGTCGACCTGGCGCACCACGCTCTCCAATGCGTCGGCGCCCAGCCCGCACAAATGCGCGATCGTTTCCGGCGCGCCCTTGGCGGCGATGACGTAGGTATCCTGTTGCGGCGGCTTCCATACGTGGGTCACGGCGAGAAGTTCCGGCGTCATCGCGTACTCGTGAGCAAGGATCCAATCCGGATGGAGGCGCCCGGAGGCAGCGAGGCATCGTTGGCCGAGGTAGTGAAAGGCCCGCTCCATCGGATCGAAGGGATGCTCCTCGCTGGCGAGGACGCCATACTCGATGAGCGGCAGGAATTTTTCGGGCAGGTCTGCGGCGGGACCGACCGGAAAAATCTCTCCGCCGGCAAAGAGCTCGGCGACCGACATCCGATTGGCCGTGAGGGTTCCGGTCTTGTCGCTGCACAAAACGGTGGCTGCGCCGAGAGTCTCGATGGTGGCGGAGCGTCGTGTCAGGACGTTGGCCTTCGAGATGCGCCAGGCGCCCATGACGAGGAAGACCGTGAGCACGAGGGGAAACTCCTCGGGCAGGAGGGCCATCGCGAGCGTGATTCCGGCGAGCGAGCCGTCGAGCCACGACCCGCGCATCAGCGCGTAGAGCACGACCACGAGCGCGCAGAGCCCGATTCCGATCGGGGCGAGTACACGAACAAGGCGGCGGACCTGGATGTTAAGCGGGCTCGGCTCGGTGACGAGCTCGCCCAGCGCTTTGCCGATTTTTCCGATCTCGCTCTTCGATCCGGTGGCGAAGACCTGACCTACTCCGTGGCCGCGGACGATCATGGTTCCGGCAAAGACGAGGGACGCTCTGTCGCCGGTCGGGTCGGCAGGGGGAGATGCGGCCGCTGACGGCGTTTCGATGCGTTTTTGAACCGGGATGGATTCACCGGTAAGCAGGGATTCGTCGGCCTCGAGGTCGCTGGTGGATAGGAGGAGCGCGTCGGCCGGGACGCGATCGCCTTCGTCCAGCACGACGATATCGCCGCGGACGACCTCGCGGCCGGGAATACGTTTGCTGATCCCGTCCCTGACCACCAGGGCGCGCGGACTGGTCAGGTCCCGCAGCGCTTCGAGAACCCGTTCGGTGCGGTTTTCCTGGACGATCGCTATGACGATGGTCGTGACGGCGGAAGCGGCCAGGATCAATGCTTCGCCAGTGTGGCCGAGTATGAAGTAGATGGAACTGGCAAGGAGCAGCAGCTCGAACATCGGCTCACGGCAAATCTCGAGAGCGATGCGCGGCAAGTCGCGTTTTCGCGGGCGGGTTAATTCGTTGAAGCCTTCCGAGCGCAACCGGCGGGCCGCCTCGTCTTCCGACAGCCCGCTCGAGAGGGAAGGATGAGGCGGGCGGCGGCTTTGGCCAGAGGCATGCGGAGCGGAGATATTCACGGGAACGTGGTCTCGGGGTTTTGCGGCGGACGGGCCATTTTGCGCCGTCCTTTTTCATTCTCTCCGCGGAGCAACCGCGATGCCATGACAGGCTGGCTAGAAATCAGCGGAAAAGCGTTAAGTGGAATTAAAATTTCGCAGACACGAGTATCCGGCTGGCTCGAACGGAGACAGGAATGCGCCAGTCTCATCCGGCGTTGACAAGCGCAGTGCCGCAATCCAAGCTTCGATCGCTATGTCGGAATTCTGGAAACGTCCGAAGTTCTGGGCCAGCGCGATCGTGATTCTGTGGATCGCGTATATCGTCTACGCGAATTTTCAGCTCGAACCGGTGGAAATCCGCATCGTGCCGCGATTGGTGATCCTGCAACTCAGGGTCTCGGCGGTGATTATCGGAGCGGCCATCTTCGGATCGGTGCTGACGATCGCGCTTCAGTTCGTCTGGCGCAGGCGATCCTCGAAGAACGGCTCGCAATCCGCCGCGGCGCCGGGATCGAGCAGCAGCACGGTCGCCTGATCTCCCTGCTTCAAGAGGGTCCGGCTCGCCGGCCCGACGAGCAGCGCGTGGGCACGCGAAAGCGAGCTAAGGATACCCGAGCCCTGATTGCCGGTGGGCGCGGCGAAGAGAACGTCGCCGCGGCGATCGAGCGTGACCCTGACGAACTCGGTCAAATCCTTGGCCACGCGAATATCGGCGGCGCATCGCGCGGACATGCGCGGGAGTCCCATAGCGCCCTGCCCCGCCATCCGGCGCATGGCGGGATAGACGTACAGGTAGAAGCAGACCATGGTCGAGACGGGATTTCCCGGCAGGCCGAAAATCGGACGCCCGCCGATGGTCCCGAACTTGAGAGGGCGGCCGGGCTTTTG
The DNA here is from genome assembly GCA_035624865.1 of Binataceae bacterium (SeqCode). Lineage (GTDB taxonomy): Bacteria > Desulfobacterota > Binatia > Binatales > Binataceae > JASHZA01. The sequence goes on from DASPQS010000188.1 coordinate 4,917, forward strand.
GGCGACGCCGTGAAAGAGCTGACGCATCCCGAGATCGTCTAGCACCACCTTCACATGGTCGAACTGGCCGACGGAGACACCACCGGTGGAGAGCACGACGTCAAAGGTCAGCGCCTCGGCAAGGCGGGCGCGGACCTCTTCGGGACGGTCGCGCGCGACCTTGAGCATAATCGGTTCGCCGCCGGCCTCGCGGATGGCGCCGGCGAGCGCGTAGGCGCTGGAATTAACCACCTGCGCGCCGGTCGGGGGCTGATCGACGTCCACTAGTTCGTCGCCGGTGGCGACAATCGCGACGCGCGGCCGGCGATAAACGTCAACCATCGCGCGGTTGAGGGTGGCGATCATCCCGAGGTCGGACGCGGTAAGTGCTTTTCCCGGGGAGATTACGAGTTCGCCCTGGCGGAGGTCCTCGCCGCGCGGGCGCACGAAGGCGCCGGTCTCGGCGGAGGCGAGGATCTCGACCTTGCTGCCGGTTCCGCGGGTGCGTTCGACCGGGATAATGGCGTCGGCGCCAGCCGCGATTGGCGCGCCGGTCATGGTGCGGACGGCCTGGCCGGGCCCGACTGTCGCGGATGGCATCATCCCGGCACCGACGGTCTCGAGGACTTCGAGCGGCACGGGATGGTCCTCCGCGGCCGCGGCAACGTCCGCCGATCGGACCGCGTACCCGTCCATGGCCGAGTTGTCGAAGCCGGGAATATCGCGGGGTGAGCGGATTTCCTCGGCGACAATACGACCGAGCGCATCAACTATCGAGACGCGCTCGAAGCCGAGGGGCGCCACGTTGTCGAGAACGATTTTGAGAGCCTGGTCCGCGCTAATCATGCCGACCACAAGAATACGCGGCTCCGCGAAAAATTAGAAACCTGTAACCGGCGGACGCCACGCGACGTAAAGAATTAGCAGAGCGGCTGGAGGAGGTTCGTGATCTCGCCCGGAGAGCCGAGGTTAGTGGGTGTCGACTCCCCCCGGTACCCACGCCTCGCTCTCCCTTTAAACCCCAAAAGGAGGGATTTCAAACGCGGACAGAGAGAGATCCTTCGCTGCGCTCAGGATGACCCTCACCTGCCTCCCGCATTCGTACTCGGCATTTTAATCTTAGCGCAGCTCTATCAGGCTTCGCTTGGTGAAGCCGAGCGAGCGAGTCTGCGAGCCGCGTTAGCGATCGGGACTCGCTTGCTCGCTACGCGCGGCGGCCGCGCTCCGCTAGCTGGCTCCGCTAGCGCTCTCCCTGGTCTCGGAGAGGGAATTCAGAATGCGGGCGGACGGGAGGAGTGTTTAGAAATCCTGGAGCAACATACTGGTCTCGAGGCGGGTGTCCGGCAGCCGAACCAGGTAGGAATCCTCGTTCGGAGGGGTGCGATCCCGCAGCAAGGCCGGGTTGAGCTCGCGCAATACGTCGAGCGAGGTATGGTGGTCTTCGGCCAGGCTGGTTAGCGTGGTACCACCCGGAACCGCGACGACGCTGTAATGGCCGGGCTCGGTGTAGTTTGCCGTCTCGAGTCCATATTCCCTCGCATGGTGCGCGATGAGCGCAACCGCCATGAAGCGGTTCATCAGGGAGCGGGTTCTCCGCGGCAGGTGCGTCATCAGGCGCTCGTAGCTGGCATCTTCGAGGGCTATATAATGGTTGATCCTGGCCTCGCCGTTGTTCCAGGCGATTAGGGTCATGCGCCAATCCTGGTCGGCCTGATCGTGCAACGTGGCCAGATATTCGGCGGCAGCCTTGGTCGATTTTATCGGGTCTCGGCGCTCGTCAACCCATTTGTTGACCTGCAGGCCGAAGCGCCTTGCCGTCGTTTTGTTGAGCTGCCAGGGCCCGGCTCCGCTCTCGTCGAAAGCGCTTTCGGCAAACGAGAGGTAAACCAGGTCGAGCGGAAGCCCTTCCTGCTGGAGCACGCGGGTCATTTCCGGCATGTAGACCTGGCTGCGGCGGAAAGAACGCTTCAACCCTTCCGGCTGGGTCAGGTAGTCGTCGACGTAAGCCTGTACCATCCGATTCAGGACCAACGGGAAGGGAGGGACCTCGTGGGGCTTGCTGCGAACGAAGGGCAAACTTCCGGGAGCGGGATTAGATGTATCAGGCCGGGGCAGAGCGTCGGCCTCGCCGGAACTTAGGAGGCGGGCGGCGCCGGCAGGAGTCGCAGTGGAAGGCTGGCCGGTGACGGAAATCTGATTTGCCTGGTCGAGGGACAGGTCAGAGGACTGAGCGCATCCGAATAAGGGCAGCGCTAGCAGCCCAATGAAAATTGTATGAAGCCATGTCCCCCTCATGGACGTTACCCCGAACGAGCCTTAACCTACAGAGCGTCCCGATCTGGATCAACCCGCTTTGGATTAAAAAAACTTATGTAGAAGTATGCATCAGCTAATGGCCTACGTAGTTACTGCGGCTACGTCTAGCTTAATCCGGCCCCTTTTGGATTATTTTTCAATGCTGCTTGAGGACAACTTTTGACCTTTTTCACATGTGGCGGCGAATTCCGTTTGTGCTAGCGTTTTGAGACGGTTCTCATCCGCGGAAAGCGGCCGGCATGCACAAATTTGCCTGGTTTAAGCAAACCTGATCGGATCAGCCGGGGCTGGGGCGGAAAGCCGGGAACCTCTGGAAGGGTGTTAGTGGAACTCTGGCGCGAAATAATCGACAGCCTTGGCGACGCGGTGGTGGCGCTGTCGCCGACGCGTGATCCGATCGCTGCCAACAGCGCGCTCCAGACGCTGCTGGATACGTCGAACGTGAACCAGGCCGCGATCGAGCGCCTGATGAAGCATAACCCGTGGCTCGCGCGGATGGTCGATTCTTGTCTCGAAAGCGGGCAAAGCCTGGACAATAACGAGACGGTCCTCGTCCTGGACAGGCGGTCGGCGACGGTCCGCGCGGAAACCTCCCCTCTTCATAATGGCGATGGCAGGCTCGAGGGGGTCGTCGTGCTACTGCACGACCTGTCGCTGCAAAAGAAAGCGGACCATGTCTACGAGGCGGAGGACGGGTTCATGCGCCTGTCACCAGCGGGTCTGGCTCACGAGGTGCGGAATCCGTTGACGGGTATCAAGGGCGCGGCCGAGTTGCTGGGTACGATGTTTCCGGCGGATGTCCGCGCTCAGCAATACTGCGGGTTGATCCTTGACGGTGTGAGCAGGATTGCGGGGTTGGTCGAGCAGGTCCTGGCTGTGTCAAATCCGCAACGGCTCAGACGCGAACCGGTAAATATCCATCAAGTGCTCCATCAGGCGCTGCGGATGGCGGGATTATTTCCGCAGGGTGATCCAAGCGTTAAGGTCGAGCAGCGCTTCGACCCGAGCTTGCCGGAGGTCAATGGAGATGCGGCGGCGCTCGAGCGGGTCTTCCTCAACCTGATCCGAAATGCGCTGGAAGCGATCGAGGCGGCGAAATCCGCCGGTGAGTCACAGGTGCGTCATGCGATCAGGCTGCGCACCGCGATGGAGACCGACTTCCGGCTGACCGCGCATGGGCGGCGCCGCCAGTTCCTGCGCGTCGAGGTCAGCGACACAGGCCAAGGGATGACGTCCAGCGAAGTGAAGCAGCTGTTCACGCCCTTCTTTACCACCAAACCGTCCGGTACCGGTCTCGGGCTGGTCCTGAGCCAGCGAATCGTCGCCCTCCATGGCGGAAAGTTATGGGCGGAAGTCGGGGGGTCGTCCGGGAACGGTTCACTCCCCGCTGCGCAGACCGAACCGTCCGACGGGGACACCGGGCGCAACACCAAGGGCCGGACGCGGGGGATGACCTTCTGCGTGATGCTGCCGGTGGGTCCGGACTAGCCGATCCCGCGAGGTTGGTCTTTTTCCTCGAAATCTGTCGGCGTCACGTCTCGCGAGAACACCGTAGTTTCGGTTAGCATAATAAGATGACTGGAACGGACAGTGTCCGGAGATGGCTGCTGAAAATTTGACCACATCCCATAATCCCTCGGTCCTGGTCGCGGACGACGACCCAGGGATCCGCCTGGTTTTGCGACACCGCCTGGAGGCGGACGGTTACGCGGTCGATGAAGCCGCGGACAGCCAGGGCGCTCTTAATGCGCTTCTGACCAACCAGTACCACGTCGCCCTGCTCGACATCATGATGCCCGGCGTGGGCGGGCTCGAGGTGCTGTCGCGCGCGCGCGAGGGCAACATCCGCACGATAGTGATCGTGATTACCGCCGCCACCACGATGAACAACGCGGTCGAGGCGATGAAGCGCGGCGCTTATGATTACCTGACCAAGCCGTTTGAAAATCTCGACCTCGTCGCCGCAGTCGTCGCGCGGGCGGTCGACGCCGCGCGGCAAAGCGCCGACTTGACGCGCCTGAAGGACGAGGTCAACCGGCAACTGGTCGGCGGAGAGATTATCGGCCGCAGTCCGGCGATGCAGGAGGTCTACAAGCTGATCGGCCGGGTGGTCAGCAGCGAGGCGACCGTGCTGCTGTGCGGCGAGAGCGGGACGGGCAAGGAGCTGGTGGCGCGGGCGATTCATTTCAAGTCGCCGCGATGGCGCGGACCGTTCGTGGCGGTCAACTGTTCCGCGATCCCGCAGGGGCTGCTGGAAAGCGAGCTGTTCGGGCATGAACGCGGCGCCTTCACCGGCGCGACCGACCGCCGCGCCGGCAAGTTCGAGCAGGCCGCCGGCGGCACGCTGTTCCTCGATGAGATCGGCGACCTGCCGCTGGAACTGCAGCCCAAACTTCTGCGCGTGTTGCAGGAGCGCGAGTTCTCGCGGGTCGGCGGTTTCGAGATCCTGAGGGCGCAAGTCCGCATCATCGCGGCTACCAACCAGGACCTCGAAGCAGCGGTGGCGGCGCGGCGCTTTCGCGAGGACCTCTACTTCCGCTTGCGCGTGATCCCCATCAACCTGCCGCCGCTGCGCGATCGGCGGGAGGATATTGAGGAGTTGACCGATTATTTCGTGACGAAGGCGGTGCGCGAGATGGGCGCGCACGTGCGTTACGTCGCGCCCGATGCGCGCGCGCGGCTGGCGGCCTGGAACTGGCCCGGCAATGTGCGCGAACTGGAGAACACGGTGCTGCGCGCGGCGCTGCTGGCGCCGGGCAATACGATTCGCGCCGAGGACATCGAACTCGGGCGCGCGGGTGGACGCCGCGCCGGCGAGACGCGGGGCGACGCCGGGGCGCCGCTCTCCGAACTCATCTCGATGCGCGTAAGCGAGCTGCTGGAAGTGGACGGCGAACCGCGCAACCTCTATCAGAAGGTGGTCGCGGAAATGGAGAAGCCGCTAATCGAACTTGCGCTCAAGCACGCGCGCGGCAACCAGGTCCACGCGGCGCGCATCCTCGGGCTCAATCGCAACACCTTGCGCAAGAAGCTGGTCGAACACGGTATCGCGATTCTGAAGTCACCCGCGGCATGACGCCGATGAAGATGCCGTCATGCTTCTATGCGATGGTCGACCCGGCGGGCGGGCACGAGCCGGTCGCGCTGGCGCGTATCCTGCTCGCGGCCGCGCGATTGCCGCAAGGAGGCGCGGGGCACAAAAATGCACGGCATGAATGCACCCCACAGGAATTTGCTCTGGGACGACGTCCGCTTCTTTCTGACGATTTGCCGCGAAGGCAATCTCGCCGCGGCGGCGCGAACTCTCGGCGTCGATCATTCCACGGCGGGCCGCCGCCTCGCGGCTTTCGAGCGGATACTCGGTGCAAAGCTCGTCAGCAGAACGCCGGAAGGACTAATCGTCACGCCCGCGGGCCGGCAA
>DASPQS010000189.1:0-8459 GCA_035624865.1 Binataceae bacterium (SeqCode)
AACAGGCGGCCCGCGCGGCTAAGCCCGGTGATCACCCCAAGCGCGAAGAAGGCGCACAGCGCAATACCGGCAAGCCGCCAGCTCCACCCGGCGCCCTTCCTGGTCTTTTTCTTTTTCGCCACCGCCGCCGCCACCGCCTGACCCTCACCAATCGCCGATTAGCTTCACCTCAGGTTCGAGTACCACTCCGGTACATTCGCGCACCTGGGAACGCGCCATCTCGATAAGGGTGCGCACCTCTTCGGCGCGAGCGCCACCCAGGTTCACGATAAAATTGGCATGTTGATCCGAGAACGCCGCCGCGCCCACCCGCGCACCTTTCAGGCCAGCGCCTTCGAGCAAGCGCCCGGCGAAGTTTCCCGGCGGATTCTTGAAGACCGAACCCGCATTGGGAAATCCCTGCGGCTGGCGCGCGGCGCGTTTGGTGCGAAGTTCCATCACGCGGCCCCGCAATGCCTCCCGATCTCCTGGGGCCAATTCGAAGTCAATTCGCGTGATCACGAAGCGTGGCGGCAATGTCGTACGCCGGTAGGCAAAGCCGACCTCCTCTTTCGAGAGCGCGCGGCAATTGCCCTCTCCCGTCACGCCATGGACTGCGGTCACCACGCGCGCCATCTCGCCGCCGAACGCACCCGCGTTCATCACGAGGCCGCCACCCACGCTACCGGGAATGCCTTCGCCAAACTCGAGTCCCGCCAGCCCGGCCGCGACTACTGTTTCGACCAGCTTCCGGAATTGAGCAGCCGCACCCGCGACAACTTTCGTCCCGTCAATCGAGATAGTATCGAACGCTTCACCGAGCTTGACGACGAGGCCACGGACGCCGCGATCGCTCACCAACAGATTGGTTCCGGAACCGAGGCAGAAAGCCGCAACCTGATTGCGGGTGGCCGCGGCCAAAGCCGCCGCGAGTTCATCCTCGCTTTCGACCACGAGGTAGAGATCAGCCGGCCCGCCGATCCGGAACGACGTCAGATCGGCCAGCGAACGCCCGCATTGCAAACGCGCGCCGAAGCGCGCACGCAATTCCTGTTCAAGCGCGCTCATCAAGCTTGCAGCTCTCGCCCAAAAGCGCGAGGGACCTTTCCCCCAGTTTGTAAACGTCACCGGCCCCCAGTGTTGCAATGATGTCGCCTTCGACCGATTCCTCGACAATCTTGCCTGCGGGGTCCGCATCGTCACCGAGGTAGCGCACATCCAGATGTCCGCGGGCGCGCAGCGCCTCATAAAGCCGGCGCGATGAAACGTCGGCGATCGGATCCTCTCCGGCCGGATAGACCTCCAGAAGATAAAGCACGTCGGCGTCGTCGAACGCGGTCAGGAACTCGTCGAAAAGATCGCGCAGGCGAGTGAACCGATGCGGCTGGAAAACCGCGACCACGCGCCGTTTGAACGATGCGCGTGCGGCAGCCAGGGTCGCGCGAACTTCCTCCGGATGATGCGCGTAATCGTCGAGCACGATCCTGCCGCTCGCCTCTCCCTTGATTTCAAAACGCCGCGAAATCCCGGAAAAAGCCGCGAGCGCGCGTGCCGCGACTTCGAAATCGATATCGAGCTCGAGCGCGACCGCAATCGCCGCCAGCGCATTCATCGCAACGTGATGCCCCGGGGTCGGTATCGCAACGGTCCCGAGCGTGGCGCCCCTGCGGATCACCTTGAAGCGCGTCGACAGCCCTTCGATCGCGATCTCTGCGGCACGCAAATCGGCGTCAGCGGCAAGACCGTAGGTCACGACCGGCTTGCGCACCGCCGGGAGCAGTCCGCGCACATTGATGCTGTCGATGCCGAGCACGGCGACGCCGTAGAAAGGGACGCGATTGATGAAACTCAGATAAGCTTCGCGCACCCGCTCCATCGCACCGTAGTAGTCCAGATGTTCGGGGTCGATATTGGTCACAACCGCGACCGTAGGCAGCAGCAGCAGAAAGGAGGCATCGCTCTCATCTGCCTCGGCGACCATAAAGTCGCCGCGTCCCAGACGCACGTTGGTGCCACGCGCGCGCAGGTTGCCCCCAATCGCCACGGTCGGATCGAAGCCGGCTTCCTCCATGATCAGACCGATCAGCGACGTGGTGGTGGTTTTGCCGTGAGTGCCGGCTACCGCGACCCCGAGACGCGCCATTCGCAACAACTCGCCAAGCATCTCGGCTCGCGGAATTACGGGGATCTTGATGGCGCGCGCGGCCGCCACTTCGGGATTGGAAAACTTGACCGCCGATGAGATGACCACCGCGTCGAGATCGGCGTGCAGATGGCTCGGATGATGGCCTATGGTGAGCGCGATACCCAGGCGTGCGAGCCGCGCCGTGGTGGCGCTCTCGTGGAGATCGCAGCCGCTCACGGCGAAACCGAGCCGCTGGCACAGTTCGGCGATTCCGCTCATGCCGGCGCCGCCCACACCGACGAAATGCAAACGCCGTTGGCGCGTCAGCATGCCTATGCGCAATCCTTCATTCATGCGGCATGGCGCTCCGATGCTCCGGCAACGTCGAAACAGATGCGCGCGATCCTGGCGGCGGCGTCGCTATGAGCCACATGACGAGCCTTGGCTCCCATTGCGACCAGTTGCGCCGGATCGCACGCGAGGTCCCGCAGCGCACCGGCAAGATTTTCGCCGAGATGGTCGTCGTCGAGCACGATCCGGGCGGCGCCGCGGCGCTCGAGTACGCGGGCGTTCAATTCCTGCTGCCGGTCGCGATGGAAGGGATAAGGAACGAAGATCGCCGGGCGTCCCGCAAGGGCAACCTCGGAAACAGTCATCGCACCTGAGCGGGCGATAACGAGGTCGGCGCGGTCAAGTGCGCTGGCTATATCGTCGATAAACGCAACGACACGAGCCTCGCGCCCGAGACTTCGATACCCGTCCGCCACCAACCCCACGTCAGCATCTCCTGTCTGATGAACGATGGCCAACTTTATAACAAAGTCTCCGCAGATTTTGAAAGCGTTCAGGACTCCAAGATTGAGACGGTGTGCGCCGCTTGAACCGCCTAAAACAAGGATTTGAAGTGGCAGAGAAGGCTTTCGAGGCTGTGGATAAACGGTAAAGCGGACCGGGTTGCCGGTGACCTCGACCTTCTCCGCACTAAACGCTGCAGCCGACTCGTTGAAGCCAACGCAAATCTTGCGCGCGAAGCGCCACAGCATCCGGTTGGATACGCCCGGTCGTACGTTCTGTTCCATCAGTACCAGCGGGATACGCGCGAGGATTGCGGCGACGGCCATCGGCGCGGAGGCGTAGCCGCCTGCGGCAACCACCACGTCGGCGCGGAAGTCCTTGAGCAGGACGCGCGCTCGGGCTGTCGCCGCGACGAACTCGGCGAGCGCACGCAGGCGTGTGAGGGGACCCTTGCCGGTCCATCCGCGAACCTCGAGCAGTTCATGGCGGAATCCGTGCTGCGGGAGCCATTTCGCTTCCATCCCGTTGCTCGCCCCCACGTGAAGCACTTCGACCTCGGGACGTTCCCGCTTCAGTTCCTCCCCGACCGCAACCGCGGGGAACAGATGGCCGCCCGTGCCGCCGCCTGCGATTATCACCTTCATCGCACCGCCGGACGCCGCGAGAGCGCGAGCAACGCACCAAGTTCCGCCAGCGCCATTACCATCGAAGTCCCGCCGTAACTCAGAAACGGCAGCGGCAATCCCTTGGTTGGGACCAGCCCGATCACAACCGCCATGTTCATAAGCGCCTGGAGCGAAAGCAGCACCGTGAGCCCCACGGCCAGCAGGCTCGCAAAGGGGTCCGGCTCCGCGCGCGCAATGCGCATTCCTCGGAAAAGGATCGTGCCGAACAGCAGGAAGACGACCAGCGCGCCGATGATGCCGAAGTCCTCGGTAATCACGGCAAAAACAAAATCGGTGTGCGCCTCGGGCAGATAGAACATCTTCTGGCGCCCGGCCCCAAGTCCGCGACCGAGGCCTCCGCCGCCACCCAGCGCGATGAACGACTGGATCAACTGGAAGCCTGCCGTGCGCGCGGTGCGCCAGGGGTCGAAGAACGCGACAAAGCGCCTTATGCGGTAGGGTTTAGCTACAGCCTGAAGGGCCAGAACCGCAAGCGCGCAGCCCCCCGCGGCCGCAAGATGCCGGGAACGCGCACCCGCCGCGTACAGCAACGCGAACAGCAGCACGACGATCATCACGGTCGCGCCGAAGTCGGGCTGCATCAGAACGAGCAGCGTGACCGGCGCCGCCAGGATGAGGGCCGGCAGCGCGCCGCGCGCGAACTCCTGGATGGTTTCCTGCCGCTTGGCAAGAAAGTCGGAGAGGAAGAACACCAGGGCGAATTTGACCAGCTCCGAAGGTTCGGCGAGGATCGGACCCAGCCTGACCCAACGGCGGGCGTGGCCGCGCACTACACCGAGTCCGGGAATCCAAACCAGGATCAGGAGGACGATCGCAATTACTCCGAGCGGCACCACCAGGCGCCGCAGTCCGGCCAGCGAAAACTGCGAAATAATCACGCAGATCAGCAGTCCGGCACCGACATGCACCAGATGGAGCCGGAAAAAATGAAAGGCGTCTCCCGCCCGCTCACGGCCGAGGAAATATGTGGTGTCGAGCACCATCAGGGTCCCCAACGCAATCAGAGCCATCGCCGGCACGCACAGCCACGGATCGGGCCGGCGCCAGGATAGCTGCTGTTCAAAGTGCCCGAACCAGCTCCTGAAATACCCGACCACGTTCCGCATAGTCCTTGAATTGATCGAAACTCGAACATGCCGGCGACAGCAGGACCTTGTCGCCCGGGCGCGCTTGCGCGGCCGCAAGCCGCACCGCCTCCGGCAGCGTCGCCACGCATTCGACAGTGGTGGCGCCGGCCAGCGCCATGCGCATTTTTTCACGCGCCGCGCCCAGCAGAATCAGGAGCTTCACCTTGCGCTCGAGCAGCACGCGCAGCGGCGCGTAATCGCCCCCCTTATCCATGCCGCCGGCGATCAGAATAATCGGGCCGGGCGTCGCATTGAGCGCCTCGACCACGGCGCCAACGTTGGTGCCCTTGGAGTCGTCGATCCATTCGGCGCCAAGGTGAGCGCGCACGAATTCGAGCCGATGCGGCAGGCTCGTGAAGTCCGCGAGCGTGCGCTCGACGACTTCGGGTTCGACCTTCATCACCAGCGCTGCGGCTGCCGCCGCCATAGCGTTGAAAAGATTGTGCACGCCGCGCGGCTTGAAGCAGCTCAGCGCAATACGGCCGCTCCGCTCGCCATCATTGAAAGCGAGAGCGCCGGATTCGCACCAGATCGCCGGCTTGCGCTCCGGCCGAGTCATGCCGAAGCTGAAGACGCGGGATCGCACGGTGCGGGCCAGTTTCCAGACTTCCGGATCGTCGCGGTTGAGCACCGCCCAATCGCCCTGCTCCTGGTTTTCGAAGATGCGCGCTTTGGCACGGCCATACTCGGCGAGATCGCGATAGCGATCGAGATGGTCGTCGGTAAGATTCAGATGGATCGCGACGGCCGGCTTGAAGCGCTCGATCGTTTCGAGTTGATAGCTGGAGACTTCGACCACGGCCACATCGAAGCTGTCACTTGCGGCGGCGATAAGCGGCGTACCGAGATTGCCGCCGGTGAAGGCGGTTCTCCCCCCGGCCCGAAAAATCGCACCGAGCAAAACCGTCACCGTGCTCTTGCCGTTGGTGCCGGTGACCGCCACGATCGGTGCGCGGACGAAGCGGTAGCCGAGTTCGAGTTCGCCGATAACAGGGATGCGCAGGGCAGCCGCCTGGCGCATCAGAGGTGATGTCGGTGGAACACCGGGGCTTGCCACCACAAGATCGATGCCCTTGAGCCATGCCGGATCCTCGGCGCCGAGGTGCAATTCGCCGGGCGGCATTTGCTCGCGCGCCAAATCCGGCCGGCGATCGGTCATGACAACCATCGCGCCGCGACTGGCGAGAAAGCGCGCCGCCGCGCGCCCGCTCACGCCGAGCCCGATTACCATTACGCGTTTGTCCTTCAGCTCCATCGCGAGCCGTACGGTTTCAGCGCAGCTTGAGCGTGCTCAAAGCGATTAGCGCGCACACTATCGAGATAATCCAGAAACGTGTGACCACGACCGTCTCGGGCCATCCGCCGAGTTCGAAATGATGATGGATCGGCGCCATCCGGAAGATCCGGCGGTGCGTCATTTTGTAATAGTAGCGCTGCATTATTACGGAGACTGCCTCGAGTACGAAGACGCCGCCCGCTACCGGCAGCACCAGCTCCTGCTTCGCCAGCAGCGCGACCGTGCCGAGCGCGCCGCCGAGGGAAAGCGCCCCGACATCGCCCATCATCATTGACGCCGGGTAGGCATTGTACCAGAGGAAACCCATCGACGACGCGACCAGCGCGGCGCAGAAGATCGCCAGTTCACCGGCCCCGGGAACGTGCGGCACGTCGAGGTAACGGGCAAACTTCAGGTTCCCGGCGACATAGGTGAAGACCCAGTAGCAGAACCCCACCGTCATCACCGGGCCGATCGCAAGGCCGTCGAGACCGTCGGTCAGGTTGACCGCGTTCGAGCACGCGACAATTACGACCATCGCGAACGGCACGTAGCCCCACCAATGAAGACTGGGATGCAGATGCTTGAAAAAGGGCACGGTGACGAAAGTAGGGAAGCGCAAAATGCCAAACAGCCAGACCGCAGCGACAAATGCGCATCCAAATTGCCACCCAAGCTTCTGCCGTTCCGACAGGCCGTTGCCCTTGCCGCGCTTGAGTTTGAGAAAATCGTCGGCAAAGCCAATCGCGCCGTAGCCGACGGTCACGAACATCGCGATCCAGATGAAGGGGTCGCGCGGATCGGCAAGCATCAGTGTCGCCGCGAGGCATGACGCGAGGATCAGCAGACCGCCCATGGTCGGCGTGCCCGCTTTCTTCTGATGGCTTTGCGGAACCTCTTCGCGGATCGTTTGGCCGATGCGTGCGGCTCGGAACCGTTCGATCAGCAGCGGTCCGAGCGTCAGCGAAATCAACAGCGCCGCCAGTCCGGCCATGACCGAGCGGAAAGTCTCGTAGCGGAGCACGTTGAGGACGGGATAACGGATATGGAACTGGTACAGCGCCAGGTAGAACATCTTATTCCTAAAATCTGCGCTGCGGATTGGCGGCGCACGGCCGCGACCCCTGGCGCGCGAACATTCCTTCCTTAGATTCGCTTGCGAACCGGCTGATCGTTCCCCTTCCCGATCGGGGCGGCGATCTCTTCGATGCTATCACACGGCCGCTGTCGTGGAGTCGATCAGCGTCCGCACCGGGACTCTACGAGGTAAGCCTCCCGCCGGCCACCACCTCCGCACCTCGTCCACCACTGCCAGCAGAAGGCTTCCCTCGCGAAGTCCCACTCTCATCGATGCGCGCGCCACGCCTCGAGGCGAGCCCGCAATCGCGCCGTCCCTCGAAAATGCGCCTAACATGCGTCCGCCGGGCCGGCTTTCGAATCGCCACCGGATTCCACCACCAGCTCTCCACTCCGCCCCGTCCGGCTGCCCATTCAGTTAGCCGTACCCGGCGGACGCTCCGAACCCATCGAACCAATCTCCGCCGTCAACTCGCGCACGACCTTGCGATCGTCAAAGTCGAGGCGGCGCCCTGCCACCAACTGATAGTCTTCGTGCCCTTTGCCCGCGATCAGAACGATGTCGCCCGCGGCGGCGATTCTCAACGCCAGCGCAATTGCCGCGCGCCGGTCGGGCTCAACCAGGTAACCGCCCGCGGCCGTCGCCGCGTTCGGGTCGATTCGCTTGAGCGCGGTCGCTCGCAGTCCCGCCTCGACTTCCGCAACTATGCGCAGCGGATCCTCGCTGCGCGGATTGTCCGACGTGAGGATCGGCAGATCTGCGATGCGTCCTGCAATTTCACCCATGATCGGGCGCTTTCCCCGATCGCGGTCGCCACCGCATCCGAACACACACAGCAGGCGGTGCGGCCGCAACTCGCGCAAAGTCTCGAGCACGGCCAAAAGCGCGTCGGGCTTGTGCGCGTAATCGACCAGAACCTTGACCCCCGGGGGGCCCGCCACAGCCTCCAGTCTGCCGGGGGCCCCTGGGCATCGCCGCACCCCCTCGACCACAGCACCCACTTCGATGCCCAGGGCCGCCGACACAGCGCACGCACCCAGAATATTGAGCAAGTTGATTCGGCCGAGCAGCGCAGAGCGAATTTCGAAGCTGCGGCCGCCCGCGATTACGCTAGCGCGAATCCCGTCGAGTCCCGTGGTGTAGCTCGCCGGATGAACATCGCAGGCCGGATCAAGTCCGAAGCTGAGCTTGCGCGCGCGCACCGCCTCCAGCACCCGCCGTCCGTAAGCATCATCTCCGTGGACCACCGCGACTGCATCAGCATCGCTGCTGCGCGGAAGAATTTCCGTGAAGAGCCTCAGTTTGGCCACGAAGTAGTTCTCGGCCGTACCGTGGTAGTCGAGGTGATCGCGCGCGAGATTCGTCCGCAACGATCACACAGCGCGAATTTCTC
>DASPQS010000190.1:0-3379 GCA_035624865.1 Binataceae bacterium (SeqCode)
TCGAACTGGATACGCGCGAGGACTCCAACGCGGTCGTCATGTGCATCATGGATACGTCCGGTTCGATGGACACGATGAAGAAGTATCTTGCGCGCAGCTTCTTCTTCCTGCTCTATCAGTTTATTTCGACCCGCTACCGCAACGTCGAGATCGTCTTCATCGCGCATCACACCGAAGCCAACGAGGTGACCGAGGAAGATTTCTTCCACAAGGGCGAGTCGGGCGGCACCTTTATCTCGTCGGGCTATCAGAAGGCGCTTGACATCATCGCGGAGCGTTACCATCCGTCACTGTGGAACATCTACTCGTTCCACTGCTCGGACGGCGATAATTTCGACTCCGACAATCCGGCGGCGCTGCGCACGGCCAAGGAACTGGCCGATCTGTGCAACCTGTTCGGATACGGCGAGATCAAACCGCTGGGATCGCGCTACTACGAGTCGTCGATGCTGAATGTGTTCCGCCGGCTCGAGGCGCCGAACTTCCAGGCCGTCCTGATCGAGCGCAAGGAAGACATCTGGCCATCGTTCAAGGCCTTTCTGTCCAAGGACCGGGTCAAAGAATAGCGCGGGGCGCGCGCCACAGGCCCACGGAGCAGCGATGCCGAATTACGAAATCAGCGATCTGGCCGAATGGGATACGCGGATCCGCGACAAGGCGGCCGAGTTCGGGCTGGACTGGTATCCGCAGGAATTCGAGATCTGCGATCACAACGGGATGCTCGGCTACATGGCGTATTCCGGGATGCCGTCGCATTACCCGCACTGGTCGTACGGCAAGGCCTACGAGAAACTCAAGACGCTGTACGACTACGGCGTCAACGGGCTGCCGTACGAAATGGTGATCAATTCGAATCCGGCGATCGCGTATTTGATGCGCGACAACACCCTGCTGCTGCAAATCCTGACGATCGCGCACGTTTACGGACATAACGATTTCTTCAAGAACAATTTTACCTACAAATCCACACGAGCCGAACTGACGATCGAAACCTTCAAGGCGCACGCGCTGCGCGTCCGGCGCTACATGGAAGACCCCTCGATCGGCGTCGAGAAGGTCGAACGGGTGCTCGATTCCGCTCATGCGCTGTCGTGGCAATGCCGGCGCAATCTCGCGATCAGGAAGCTGACGCCCGAGGAGCAGGTCGAACGCACGATCGAGGAGGCGCGGCCGCGCCAGGATCCCTTCCAGCGCGTGCACGCGCGTCCCGAGTTCAAGGAGCCCGAAACCCATAAGCTCCCGCTCGAACCCGACGAAGATCTGCTGCTGTTCATCCGCGACTACAATCCCTTTCTGGCGGAATGGGAGCGCGATTTGCTCACCATCGTGGACGAGGAGACCAAGTTCTTCCTGCCCATGATGGAGACCAAGATCATGAACGAGGGCTGGGCGAGCTACTGGCACAAGAAAATCGTCGAGTCGCTCGACCTCGAGCAGGGGCTGCGTATCGAATTCATCGTGCGCCACAACCAGGTGTTGCGGCCGATCCCGGGCCAGATCAATCCGTATCACCTCGGCTTCAAGATCTGGGAGGACCTCGAGCGCCGCCACACCAACCCGACGCCCGAGGAGATCAAGAAATACGGCGCGCCGACCAAGAACGGCACAGACAAGCTTTTCGAGGCGCGCGAAGTCGAGCGCGACAGCTCCTTTCTCCGCCGCTACCTGACCGAGGAGCTGATGCGCGAGATGGACATGTTCGAGTACGAAGCGCGCGGCGACGACCTTGTGATCGACAAAGTCTCCGACGAGGAAGGGTGGAAGGCGGTCAAGGAGACGTTGATCAAAAATGTCGGCGCCGGTTCGATCCCGGTGATCAAGGTCGAGGACGCCGACTTCGGCCACAACCGCACGCTCTACCTGAAGCATTACCACGACGGGCGCGACCTCCAGCTCGAATACGCGGAGAAGACGATCGCATTCGTCCACAAGCTGTGGGGCCGCGAATGCGTGCTCGAGACGACGCTCCAGGGCAAGCGCTCGCTGCTGTGCTTCAACGACCGCGGCTTCTCGATGCGCGCGCTCAAGTAGGGCGCCCGCACTTTCATTACCGGCAGAGCAATGGATTTCGGTCCGAAGTTCGAGCAGGGGCTTCGGCTGATGATCGAGGCTCTGGGGCAGGCGCAAGCCTCCGCCCGCGCGCCGCTCACGCCCGCCCAGATGGTGGCCGAGCTGGCGGATTTGGCGGCCTCGCGCGGACGTCCGGCGTTCTATCCGTACCTCGGCTCCGGACTCGGCAGAGGTGCGCGCGCGATGCTCGCCGACGGGCGCTGGGTGCTCGACTTCGCCCTAGGCATCGGGGTGCATCTGTTCGGTCATGGCAACCTGGATTTGATCGAGACCGCGCTTCGCGCCGCGGCGTCGGACCTCGTGATGCAGGGCAATCTCGTCTTCAACCGCGAGTACGGCCGCCTGATGAAGACGATTCTGGCGCATGTGCCGCGCGGGATGGAGCATTGCTGGCTCTCGCTCTCCGGCGCGGACGCCAATGAGAACGCGCTCAAGCTGATACGCCAGAAGCGCGACGGGCATCCCGGAATCATCGCGTTCCGCGGATGCTTTCACGGGCGCACCAGCGCGATGGCCGAGATCACCGACCGGCCCGACTATCGCGTCGGGCAGCCGCGCACGTTCCCGGTCGGATACATTCCGTTCTTCGATCGCCGCGACCCCGATTCGCCGGCGAAGACGCTCGGCGCCATGCGCGAAATCATCCGGCGCGGCAGCGACCGGATTGCGGCGTTCGTGGTCGAACTGGTCCAGGGCGAGGCGGGCTTCGTGACCGCGCCGCGGGAGTTCTTCCTGCCGCTGTTCGAAGAGTGCCGTCGAGCGGGCATAGCCATCTGGATCGACGAGGTGCAGACCTTCGCGCGCGTCTCGGAACTGTTCGCCACCGATCTGCTTGGTCTCGCCGACTACGCCGACGTCATCACGATCGGCAAGGTCTTCCAGGGCAGCGCAATGCTCTACCGGAAGGGCTTCGAACCTGACCCCGCGCTGATTTCCGGCACCTACTCGGGCGCGACGGTTCCGATGGCGGTGGCGCTCCGGATTATCGAGAAGCTCACTACCGAAGGATTCTTCGGTCCCGAGGGGCGGGAGAAACAACTCGAGCGGGCGACGCGCGATCACCTGGAACGGCTCAGCCGCAAGCATCCGGGAGTGATCTCGCGGATCGACGGCGTCGGCGCGATGATCGCGTTTCGGATCGGCGACGGCGCGCTCGCGCGCATGCGCGAGTTTATCCGGCGGTGCTTCGACGCGGGCCTGGTGCTCTATTACGGCGGCCACGAACCCGCATGCATCCGGCTCTTCCTGCCGGTCGTGCTGACGGATGAGGAACTCGCAGAGGCCTTCGCGATCATCGAGCGGTGCCTTG
>DASPQS010000191.1:0-2607 GCA_035624865.1 Binataceae bacterium (SeqCode)
CGGGACCGACGAGCTGATCCCGGCCCACGAACTGGACGACCGGATCGCCGCGCTCAGGCGCGACATGATGGCGGCGGCGGAGAAGCTCGACTACGAACTCGCTGCCGAGTTGCGCGATCGAATCAAGAAGCTCGAACGCAAAGTGTTCGGCGTCGACAAACCGAAGCCCGCACCGGGACCGCCGCCCGGCTCGGCCGGCAGCCGTGCGAGCGATGCCGGGCGCGGGCGCTTGGAGGGCCACAAGATTCGCGCCGTAAGCGAGGTCGGCATCCGCACTCGCGGGCGCAAGGGTGCGGGCGCAGCGACCGGCGCCGCCAGCGGCGCGGCGAGCAATCAGGCCGTGCGCCAGGGTAAGCTTAAGCTTCTCCCCGATCGGCCTAAGTAGGATCCTGGGACGCCAGCGCAGCGTCCGGCCGGGGTGGGGCGAATTCGCGCGACGAGGGGGGGTCCATCGGCGTGAAATTCATCCGTGTCTGTGTCGTCTTCCTTCAGCGGCTATGGTTGCCGGTGGCCGTGTTTTGCGTTTTCAACACGGTATGCGTGCTGGTATACCAAGACCTTGAAGGGCTGTCCTGGCAGGATGCGCTTTTCTGGATTACTCACCCGCACTCGATAGACTATCGCACGGTACGAAACGCGACCAAGCTTTTCTCGCTATTCGTGTATTCGGGTGTCTTCGGTTTTCAGATCTGGATTGCCGAGCGCATCCTGGCGACGATCTTCAGCAAACAGGGAAGGGAGGCCTGGAATCTAATGATTAACGAAGCCAGCATCGAAGGGCTCCGCGGCCACCTTATCGTATGCGGCTATGGCCAGGTCGGCCGGACTGTCGTCGAACAGATCAATCGACTCAAGATTCCCTTTGTACTCATCGAGAGTAATGAAGGGCTTTGCCGCGAGCTGTTAAAGGAAGGAATGCTCGCCATCCACGGCGACGCCAAGCGGCATGACGTGTTGCGGATGGCCGGCATCGAGCGAGCCCAGGGTATCTGCATCGTTATCGATAACGACGCCGACAACCTGTACATCACGGTGACCGCACGGGCGCTCAATCCGAGCGTCAAGATCATCACGCGCGCCGGCCAGCAGCGCTACGCCGAGGCGATACGCAACTCGGGCGCCGATGAAATAATCATTCCGGAATACGAGGGCGGCCTGATGGCCGGGCGCATGATCGAGAAGTACTATCCTCTCGCTCGCAAGCTCGAATAAGCACCCGGATCTGCGGACCTCGGCCGTGCCTTGCCGCCCAGGCCCGCCCGCCGCCGCGTATCAGGTCTCGAACGATGGACCCGAGAACCCTCCCGGGATGACCATTGCATCGCCGCGCTGCTGCCCGAAGATGTTCCCGCCCGCGGTCAGCCCGCCATCGACCACCATCGCGGTGCCGGTTATCCACTCCGACTCGGCGCTCGCCAGGAACAGCGCCATGTTGGCGATGTCTTCCGGGCGTCCCGCGCGCGGGATCGGCTGCAAGATGGTGAGCAACTGGTTGGTGCCTTCCTCGCCTCCCGGCATGCGTGTGCTGAGCAGCGGCGTGTTGATTCCGCCGGGACAGATGCAGTTGACCCGGATCTTGTCCTTGCCGACTTCGAGCGCGACCGAGCGGGTGAGATTTATGACTGCGGCTTTGGCCGCGCTGTATGCGTGCGGGCCCGCGCCGCCGCGCAGGCCGGCGACCGATGCGGTCGAAATGATGGAGCCGCCGCCGGCTTTTCGCATCTCAGGCACCGAGTATTTCATCCCGAGAAATACCGCGCGCAGCAGGACCGCCTGCGTGCGGTCCCAGTTCTCGGCGGTCATTTCCTCTATGGTGCCGACCGCGCCGCCGAGTCCCGCGTTGTTGAAGGTGATATCCAGACGTCCGAACTCCTTGAGCGCGCGCGCGATCATCGCCCTGATGTCCGCCTCGCTGGCGACATCGGTCTTCTGAAAGACCGCGTGGCCGCCGTTCTCGCGGCAATCGCGGACCGCGGATTCGCCTCCTTTGACGTTGAGATCGGCTATGACGACTGCGGCGCCCTCGCCGGCGAAACGGATGGCGGTGGCGCGGCCGATGCCGCTTGCCGCTCCCGAGATGACCGCAACTTTCCCATCGAGTCTGCCCATGAAGGGACTCCTCTGCCGCTCAAATTGCGGACATTGCCGCTGCGGCGACCCGAATCCAATAGCAGTTAGCGAGCGGACGGGAAACGGCGGAAATGGCCGGCCGGCGAGGCTGCGGAACCATCGAGTCTTCTGCGCCGGCGCGATGGTATAATCGCCCCATTGATGTCGGCCGACGAAAAATCCGAAGCGCCCGCTGCGACTCCCGGTCCGCGCTATGACTCGCTGGTCGAGTATCCCGCCGATAGCGGCGCATTGAGGCTTCCCGCCGAGCAGACCGCATCCGCGGCCGGCGCGAATCCGCTTCAGCAGAAGCTCGATGCGATTTCGTCGAGCGCGGGGGTTTACCTGCTCAAGGACCACGCGGGCAAGGTCCTTTACGTCGGCAAGGCGAAGTCGCTGCGCTCGCGCGTGCGCGCCTACTTCCGTCCAAGCGGAGAAGGGGAGGGCGACGGCCGCTTCCAGGTGCGGTTCCTGATGCGCCGGGTGCGCGACTTCGAC
>DASPQS010000192.1:0-5489 GCA_035624865.1 Binataceae bacterium (SeqCode)
TGCGACGTTGAGAAAGGCGCCGGTCTCCTCGGCCATCCCGAAGGCGCCGCCGGCGAGGCCCGCGCCGACGTCCTCGGAGGTGCGTCCTGCGAAGGCGAGTTCGAAGTCGTGGATGATGGCGGCGCCGTTGGTGGCGATCGCGGTCAGGACACCGTCGCGGATGAGATCGCAGATGATGGGGCCGAGGCCGACCTTGAGCGGGTGCGCGCCCATCAGGAGGAGAAATTGGCGATCGCGGCGGCGGGCGTCGGCGATGCGGCGCGCGAGTTCGCGGAGGTCTTTGGCGGCGAGGACGGCGGGGAGCGAATCGAGAAAGACGCGCATCGTGGCTCCAGCTTTGAGGGGACGGGCGAGCTGGTCGCGGGCGACGAGGCGCGAGAGGGTTGAGAGCTTGCGCGTGCGCGCACGAGCTGGATCGATGGGCCGGAGCTTCATCGCGGGGGCGCGGGAGCGGGTGGTCGGTGCAGATGCACGAAGGATCAGGCTAGCGGACGGGGAGGTGAAGCGCCACGCGATTCTGGAGGCATTCGGGGAGTGCGGGCACTGGAGCTAGTGCATCGCGTGTGGCTACTGCCCCCCCTTGATCCCTCCGCCTGGACAAGGGGAGGGGCAGAAAAAGACAAGCGGAAAGTGCAGTCAAACTTGGTCGCCTCGGCTGCTTAGTATTCCGGCTTGAAGTCAAAGTGGTGGATGGCTTCGATGAAGCGGATGGTGCGGGTTTTCGAGCGCATCACGACGCTGTTGGTCATCGCGCCGCCGGAGAGAAAGCGCACGCCGCGCAGATAGTCGCCGGTGGTCACTCCGGTCGCCGCGAACATCACGTCGTCGCCCGCGATCTCCTCGAGCGTGAACTTGTGCCTGAGATCGAGGATGCCGGCGGCGAGGCAGGCTTCCGCCTCCTGCGGGTTGCGCGGATCGAACCGGCATTGCATCTCGCCGCCGGCAGAGCGGATGGCGGCCGCGGCGAGCACGCCCTGATGCGCGCCGCCGACGCCGATCAGCATATCGATCTCGCTTTCGGGGCGGGTGGTCGCGATGCCGGCGGAAAGGTCACCGGCGCTGAGCAGCTTGATGCCGGCGCCCGCGCGACGGACCTCGTTGATGAGCTTTTCGTGGCGCGGGCGGTCGAGAATCGCAACGCGCAGGTCTTCGACGTAGACGTGCTTGGCCTCGGCCAGGGCCTTTAAGTTTTCGGCGGGCGAGCGGTCGAGGTCGATGATGCCGCGGCCCACGGGACCGCAGGCGATTTTATCCATGTAGGTGTCGGGGCAGCGCAGAATCTTGCCGCGCTCGGCCAGCGCGATACAGGCGAGCGCGTTGGGACCGCCGGTGGCGCAGATGAGCGAGCCTTCGAGCGCGTCGAGCGCGACGTCCACCTCGGGGCCGGAGCCGGTGCCGACGATTTCGCCGGTATAGAGATGCTCGGCGGTAGCCTGATCACCCTCGCCGACAACGATTTTGCCGTCGAAGGCGATGGAGTTGAGCGTGTTGCGCATCGACTCGGCGGCCACCCGGTCGGCCATCCGCTCGTCGCCCTTGCCGATGAAACGGGCGACGGCGAGCGCGGCAGCCTCGGTCGCGCGAACCACTTCCAGTGCGAGATTTCGCTCCATCGCGGCGCTCCTTGGGTCGGGGCGTTAGGGAAGCGTGGATAGCTTAGCTCACTGGCAGAGCAGCGCCAAACAGCGAGTCGATCAGGCGGTAACCGTCGGCAACCTTGACGCCGGTGCGGGCCGCCTCCGCCTCGGTATAGCGCCGCGATGCGTTTGCTTCATTTTGTGCGCCTTTAGCGCCTGTGAGAATCGCGAACGGGACCGGTTCGTTCGAGTGGGTCTTGAGCTTTGAGGGGGTCGCATGGTCCGGCATCAGGAGCAGCGTGAAATCGCCGAACGCGGGCAATTGAGCGAGCATCGGGGCAAGGATCAGTTCGTCGATACGCTCGAGCGCTTCGACCTTCAGATCGGCGCGTCCCATGTGGGCGGCTTCGTCGGGCGCTTCGATATGAAGCAGGAGGAAATCGCGATCCTGGAGCGAGGCGAGGCCGTAACGGGCCTTGGCGGCGTAGTCGGTATCGAGGAAACCGGTCGCGCCCGGGACGGTGATGACGTTGAGGCCGGCGAGGCGTCCGAGGCCGTTGACGAGGTCAACCGCGGAAATCACCGAACCGTCGACACCGAAGCGCGACTTAAGCGTGGGGACGGCGGGGCGCTTGCCCTGCCCCCAGAACCATACGGAGGTCGCGTCGGTCTTGCCCTCGGCGCGGCGCGCGCGGTTGATCGGGTGGTCACGCAGGATTTCGGAGGCGCGATGCATGAGGTCGTTCAGACGGTCGGCGCCCTCGCCCGCGGGGAGATAAGAGGCGACGGGCTGGCCGGTGATGTCGTGCGGAGGGGTGAGCCGGGTGCCGGTGACCCCGCCGCGCCATACCATCAGGTGGCGGTAGCTGACGCCGTGATGGAATTCGATGCCGCCGCCGGAGAGTTCGCGGGCGATGTCGCTAACGATGCGGGCAGCCTCCTCGCTCGAGATGTGCCCCGAGGTGAAGTCATGCATCACGGGCGCGCCGCCGTCGCCGGGTTTGAGCGAGACCAGGTTCATGCGGAAGACGACGTCGGCGGGGCCGAGTTCGATGCCGCGGCTGGCGGCCTCGATAGGGGCGCGACCGGTGTGATAATGCGCGGGGTCGTAACCGAGCATCGTCATGGTGCCGACGTCGCTGCCGGGAGGCATCCCGGGCGGAATCGTCGCGACGAGTCCGAGGGTGCCGCGGGTGGCGATAAGATCCATGTTGGGTTTGCGCGCGGCCTCGAGCGGGGTTTTGCCGCCGAGTTCGTCGCACGGCCAGTCGGCCATTCCGTCGCCGTGGATGATGACGTATTTCACTTCTCCCTCCGCATTACCCCGCCGATGGCAGCGTCAAACAAGCCGGCGGCTTAGTTGTCGAGCAGGCGAAAGACCTTATCGATGTCGGGTTCGACCACGATGGTGTTGCTCAGGTTCTTGAGGGCGGTGTCGGGATCCTTGAGGCCGTGGCCGGTGAGCGTGCAAACCGCGACTGAGCCCGGCTTGAGGCCGCCGCTCGCGCCGCATTTGAGCATCCCGGCGACGGAGGCGGCCGAGGCCGGTTCGGCGAAGATTCCCTGCGTCGCGATGAGGCGATAGGCGGCGAGGATCTCGGCGTCGGTGACCATATCAATGACGCCGCCGGATTCGTCGCGCGCGTTGACCGCGCCGGTCCAACTGGCGGGGTTGCCGATCTTGATCGCGGTGGCGACGGTGTGGGGATCGTCGATGGGGTGGCCGAGGACGATCGGAGCGGACTCGGCGGCTTGATAGCCCATCATTTTGGGCAATCGATGAGAGAGGCCCTCGGCAAGGTATTCCTTGTAGCCGGCCCAGTAGGCGGTGATATTGCCGGCGTTGCCGACGGGCAGGAAGTGATGGCTGGGGGCGTCGCCGAGCTGGTCGCAAAGCTCGAAAGCGGCGGTCTTCTGACCGGCGATGCGGTCGGGATTGACGCTGTTGACGAGGCGGATGCGGACGGGGTCGCGTTCGGCGAGGTCGCGGACGACCTTCAAGCAGATGTCGAAGTTGCCGATAATCTCAACGACGCGCGCCCCGTGCATCACGCTCTGCGAGAGTTTGCCGAGCGCCACGGCGCCTTTTGGAATCAAAACGTAAGCTTGAAGTCCGGCGCGACCGGCGTACGCGGCGGCGGATGCGGCGGTATTGCCGGTCGAGGCGCAGATGACCTTGCGGACGCCCTCGCCCAGGGCCTTGCTGATGGCGAGGGTCATGCCGCGGTCCTTGAAGGACCCGGTGGGGTTGGCGCCTTCGAACTTCAAGTAAACCTTGACGCCGTGGCCGATGCGGTCGGCAAGCGCGGGGCTCTCGATGAGCGGGGTGTTGCCTTCGTTGAGGGTGACGACGGGGGTGGTGTCGGTGACGGGGAGGAAGCGGCGATAATGCTCGATCAGACCCGGCCATCGGGTGAGGCGGGCGGGGCTTGCGGATACGGTCTTGGTCCTTGCAGCAGGCATCGTGATTACGGGCTTCTCGATAGAGAGCTAGAGCCGTTCCTCGATCCGGATAAAGGCGGGGGCGCCCTGCACGACGCGCAGGCGGCGGATGGCGGCGAGCGCGCGTTTGAGGTTACGTTCGCGCGCCTCGTGCGTACGCATGATCACCGGCACAGTGGTCTCGACCCCACGTCCCTGTTGAATCACCGAAGCAATCGAAATTCCGTTGCGCCCCAGGATCGACGCGATGCTGCCGAGCACGCCCGGGCGGTCGCGCGCCATGAAGCGCAGATAGTATTCGCATAGCACGTCGTCCATCGGCTTTACACGCGCGCGATCGACCATCGTGGCGGGATAGCCGAGGGGATGAGCGCCGCCGCGGGCGCTGGCCAGGCGATGGCGCGCGATTTCGAGGATGTCGGCCATCACAGCGGTTGCGGTGGGCATCTGCCCCGCGCCCAGGCCGTAGTACATGCTCGGTCCGAGCGCCTCGCTATGGACGTAAATCGCGTTGAAGGCACCGGAAACCCCGGCCAGCAAATGGTGCGACGGGATCATCGTGGGATGAACGCGCGCTTCGATCCCGCCGTCGTCCTTGGCGATCGCCAGCAGCTTGATGGTGAAGCCGAGCTCGCGCGCGTAGTTGATGTCGGCGAGCGTGATGCGGCTGATCCCTTCGGTATAGACTTGCGCGGGCGTAAGGCGCACGCCGAAGGCAAGCGTGACCAGCAGGCAGAGCTTGTGCGCGGCGTCATGGCCCTCAATATCGAGGGTGGGATCGGCTTCGGCAAGTCCGTCGCGCTGCGCCTGCGCGAGTGCCTCGGCAAATTCGCTGCCGCGTTCGGTCATCATGGTCAGAATCGAGTTGCAGGTGCCGTTGACGATGCCGTAGACGGCGCGGTGGCGATCGCCGGCGAGCGCCTCGCGCAAAGTGCGGATAATCGGCACGCCGCCGCCGACGCTCGCCTCGAAGCCGATCGCACGATTCGCCTTGCCGGCGGCGCGGAAGATTTCGTCGCCGTACTCCGCGAGGAGCGCCTTGTTGGCGGTGACCACATCTTTGCCGGCGGCCAGCGCCTTCAGGATAAGCGTGTGCGCGGGCTCGTGGCCGCCGAACAGTTCGACCACGATATCGATATCGTTGCGCGCGACCAGCGCGGCCGAGTCGCGCGTAATCAATTTGGCGTCGAGGCCGAGCGACGGATCAGGTTTGAGGCTGCGATCGGCGACCCCCGCCAGCATCAGCGGAGCGCCGAGCTTGCGCTCGAACATCGCGGCGTTGCGGCGAATCAGGCGCACCACGCCTTCGCCCACCGTGCCGCATCCGAGCAGGGCGATGCGCACAGGTTCGGCTACCCGGTTGCGCGAGGGTTCCATGCGAGGACTGCGCTTGCGCAGGGACGCTCTGCTAGGAGGCGGCTGCATGCCGCTGGCGCGGAATCGCCGCGTTTCCCAGGGCATGTCGGATTC
>DASPQS010000193.1:0-10333 GCA_035624865.1 Binataceae bacterium (SeqCode)
GCTGGCGCCACCCGCTGGACCTAAGACCAGGTCCTTGCGCTGGTGGACGCCCTGACGCTGGACGCCGGCGAGGGTGGACTCCCACTGTTCACTACTAACGGTTCCTTCTTTGACCGCTCCGTTGGCGAAGGTGAAGTCCTCGAAGTCGGGGAACTGGACCGTCGTATCGGGCTGTAGCTGACTGCGGAGCGTGACGGCCAATCCTCTGGCCACACCGCCGGACAGATATTCCGCGCTGAGATCGACCGGAATTCGTGTCACGCCGACCAGCGTGCCGGCGGGCATACGCACTGCCGCCTTCATCAGGGGTACGCGAAACTCCTCGACGTGGAAGCTCGCGGTATCGATCTCGTCGGTGGACGCCTGCGACGACTCGGCCGGTTCTACCGGAGTCGCCGCGCCCTTGCGCAGGAGCGCAATGGTGTACTCGCCTAGCTTCGCATCCGCCGGAATCTGCCAGGTGGTTTCGGCGGCGCCGGTTGCGTTCCATCGCAGAGCGAAGTCGTAATGCTCATCGGCGCCGGTACGCTGAATCCTGAGCTGGCTGAAACCCGCGCCGGCGGGGACGACGGAGAATCCGTCCAGGGTGCGCGCCCGGATAAAATGCTTCATGTGGACGGTCTCTCCCGCGCGGAAGAGCGGACGGTCGAGCACGGTGTGCGCCGCGAAATTGAGGGACTGCCATTCGGTGGGCAGATGGAAGCGCCACGATTCGATCCCGTAGCGCCAGCTTGAATGGACGAAGCTGAAGTCGTCGCCGCTGCGCGCGGTCACGAGCAGCCCCTCCCGGAGATTGCGCAGCGCGATGTTCTGCGTAGTGAAGAAATCAGTGTTCGGCACGTTCTGCGCCTGCGCGCATCGCGGCGGATGGTTGACGGTGTCGAGTCGGGGGACGAGAGCGAGTCCGCGCTGGTCAGTGGTGCCGCTCCACAACTGAGTGCCGTTGCAGTCGGCGATCGCGACCTTTGCGCCGCCGACCGGGCGCGCCCGGTCGAGAGAGGTGACCCAGATAAGCGAGTTCTCGAGGCCCTGCTTGAAGTGGACGGAAAGATTGGTGACCAGCGCTGCCGTCGGTACGTACATAGGGTCGTCCCTGCCCAGCAAGACGGCACCGAGGTGAGCACTCTTGAGCTCGACAACATAGAGACCGGGGCGACCGAGCGGAATACCGATGACTTCGAAGGCCCTGGCGCCGTTCGGACGAGGCATCGTGAATGAGTTCGGAGTGGCCCCGCCACCGGCGAAGACCGACTCATGGCGTTTGGCTGCCGCGACCCGGTTGAGCCAGGTTAGCGTGGTACGCCCGTCGGGAACGGGAACTCGCCAGAAAGCCGCGTCAATTCGGGCGACCAGGCCGCGCAGGGGCGAGCCGGTACCGGGGGGCATCCCGCGGAGCTTGAGCGTCGCGCCGCTCAGTTGCGGTTCAAGATTGCGCACGGTCACCGGAACGACCGGATCGGCTTCCTCGATAATGCCAAAGCGGGCGGCGAACTTGGCCAGCGGCGGAAACTCGTCGGTCGTGACGGTGAGCGGAAAACGCGAGGCGTTGATCAGGGGGCGTCCGTCGAGGTCGGTCAGACCCTGCGGCAGTTCGATTCGGTACTGCGAAGATTCCTTGAACGGTGCAGGAAATTGCACGACCCGGACTTCCGTCTGGCTCGAACCCTCGTCCAACTGCGGAGCGCGGCGGCTTCCGTCGGGACCGATAACGGCGATGCGCTTCGCGTTGTCGGCACTGATCGGCGCCGACAACACCAGCGACATCGGGGTCACGGGGATGCACGCGGCCTTCGGATTTTCCCGCTCGCACCTGAAGTTCACCTGGAACGCTGGGCGGGTCTTGAAATTGAGCATTTGGTCCTGAGCGGTCGCGATTCCGGTCTGCGACCTGATGCCCTTGCCCCAGATGAGCCGGACCGCGGTGGCGTCGGGAAAAGCCTGCTTGGCGCGGAGGATCACAGCCGGGCGATGGTCGAGGAAGTCGGCGAAATGTTTGAGCAGAGCCTCTCGATCCGGACCGGCGAGCAGGGTCGCGCCGACACGCTGCGCCATCCCGTCGACGGAAAATTCGGCGTGCTCGACTACGGATTGCTCGTCGGCTTGCGCGTCGAGGACCAGAATAAAAGCTTGACTGGCCTCGATTTCCTCGTTTCCCGCCCACGGAGTAGCTTCGATTACAGAGGGTCCGCCAGTGTCGAAAACGTAGCGTGGATGGGAGGCAAAAGTGCCTCCGTCTAAAGTTTCCAGATCCGCGCTGAGTGTAAAACTGCAACGCACTCCGGCGGGCAAGTCGCGGTCGAAGTCGTACGACCAGTTCCGGCTGTCGATCCATCGGGCAACGCCGTGCTCGAGGCAATCGATATCAAACGGCGATTTTTTGACCCGCGGATCGCCCAATGGAACAATCGGTTGCGAAAATCGCGCCGTCACCTGGCGCACCTGCTTGACCGTGCCCTGAGGCGAGAATGAGACGACGGCGAGAACGGGTTGCGCAATCGCTTCGAAGGCCGGCGGGATGGTCAAGAAAACGATTGCGAGCAAGAGCGCAGCGACGAACCGCGCACACACCCCGACGCGAAGGTCACCGGACTTACACCCGGATGGGTTAAGCGGATATCCTCCCGTGTGGGATCGGCGGAGTCGCGACAGGAGCGTGGCCGTGCCCTTCAGTGCGACGAGGTGGAGCGGCCATCATCGGCCGGACGAACGGTCAACTTGACCGGACAGGAACCCGGGTCTTCACCGTAGCAAAGGTTGCTGACAACGCCCGGGGAAGGTTCGTCGCTTTCCCGTGCGTTCCCCGGACAAATCCAATGACTGCCTTCACGATAGAGCGCTACCGCGTACCACTGGCCCGCTTCGAGTCTACCGGAGGTATGCCCGCGCAGATCCTGAGTTGACGCGACGGTAAAACCGTCGTGGCCGCCCGCCGGATCGAAGTGCATGAAGGTAAGCACCCAGCGGCCACCGCCACGATTGGCGGCCTCCCAGGTCATCGGCTTATCCGATGAGAAGACGGGCTTGTCGCGGCAAAGCCACGGACGCGGCTCGGTGCCGCTAGCCCGGGAAAATGGAGCGCCCGCCAGGATCACCGCCGCAACCATCAACAACGCCAGTTTCCACCGTTTCATCCCAACAACCTCTTCCTGGTGCCTCGTTCAAGTTCTATCGGACTACCGACCTATTCGCTGCTGACCGCGATGATCCGCTCGACGATTGCGCCCAGGTCCGAGTCCTTGGGCGTGAACACCGCGCGGACGCCGAGGCCAAGGAGCCGCTCGCGATCCGGTTCGGGAATTATCCCGCCCATCACCAGCTTTATGTCCCGCGCGCCGCGTTGTTCAAGCAGCGACAGCGCCTCGTGAGCAATCATCATGTGGGCGCCGGCGAGGCTGCTGATCGCGAGCACGTCGGCGTCCTCCTGGAGGGCGGTCTCGACCAGTTGCGCGGGGGTCTGCTTGAACCCCGCCAGGATAACTTCCATACCGGCCTGCATACAGGCGTGAGCGAGCAGCTTGACCGCGTTGATATGACCGTCGAGTCCCGCCTTGCCGAGCGCGATGCGGATCTTGCGGCTGGCGGCGGGTACCGCGAAGGACCCGACCGCAGCCCCGCGATCCAGAATCGGCGGCGTATAACGGCCCTGTGCGGCGCGCTCGATCGTGGCCGTCCATTCGCCGACCGTGCCGCCGGCGCGGGCGAGTTCGAGGGTGGGTTCCATGGTCGAGACGGCGTCGGCGGCGGCGCGATGAAGCCGTTCACGGGCGCGTCCCACGGCGGCGTCGTCGCGGCCGGTGCGCCACTGGCGCAACGATTCGACTCGCTCGCGTTCAAGCGCCCCGTAGTCGCTATGGTCCTGTGCGGTTGACGGCGGGGTAAGTCCAATCTCGCCGGTAAAAGCGTTGACACCGATCTGGACAATTTCGCCCGCCTCGAGCCTGCGCTGGCGATCGGCCAACAGGCGCGTAAGTTCTGTGCTGACGCGTGAGATTGCGCCAGCATAGCCGGCCCCGCGGAGCTTCATCGCGATCGCGCGCGCCTGATCACCGGTCTCGGCGGTGAGCTTCTCGATGACGCGGCTGCCCTCAAAAATGTCGCCGTAACCGCCGATTGCGGTTTCATACATCAGGACCTGCTGGGTGCGCAGTCCGATCATTTGCTCTGCCTCATCCGGCAAGGCCATCGCTTCGCGAAAGCCCGGCAATTGCAGGGCGTTGACGCGGGCGCCGGCCGAGATCACGACGGGCAGCGCCTCGTATGCGACCCGAATGATGTTGACCTCGGGCTGCTGCTCGGTGAGAGTGAGCGAGCGCACTTGGCATCCGGCACGGAACGCAACGTCGGCGATCCCGTATTCGTCGCGGCACAGAGCGCGCCAAAGCATGAAATAAGCCCGAACCTTGCAGATCTCCGGGACCAGCTCGATGCCGCTGTTGATGAAGAAGGAAATACGGCGGACGGTTTGCTCGAAGGCTGCCGCACTGACCTGCGGCCGCAAGGCGTCGAGGATCATTAGGGCATTGCCGAAGGTGTAGCCGATCTCTTCGGCCGGTCCGGCGCCGCTTTCCATGTAGTGATAGCCGCAGCAGTTGATCGGGTTCCAGTTGGGCACGCGCTCGACCGCGAAGCGGATCAGGTCGGTGGAAATTCGAAACGAAACTTCGGGATTGAAGATCGAGGTGCCGCGCGCGACAAATTCCTTCATCAGATCGTTCTGTGTGGTGCCGCGCAGTTCCGTCCACGGCACTCCGTGCTTTTCCGCGACCACGAGATAGAGCGCCAGGATAAAGGGCGCGGTCG
Organism: Binataceae bacterium (SeqCode); assembly: GCA_035624865.1. Lineage (GTDB taxonomy): Bacteria > Desulfobacterota > Binatia > Binatales > Binataceae > JASHZA01. The sequence goes on from DASPQS010000193.1 coordinate 4,801, forward strand.
CGTTTATCGTCAGGGAGGTGTTGATCTTTTCGAGCGGGATTTCGTCGAGGAGTTGCTCCATGTCGCGCCAATGACATATGGAGACACCTGCCTTGCCCACCTCGCCGCTGGCAACCGGGGCGTCGGGGTCGTAGCCGTTCTGAGTCGGGAGGTCGAAGGCGATCGAAAGGCCCCGCTGGCCTTCCTTGAGGTTGCGCAGGAAGCGGCGATTCGCGTCGCGCGCGTCGCCGAAGCCCGCGTATGTGCGGATAATCCAGGGTTCTCGCGGGGACTTCGCCGCAGCTTCGCTCTTGCGGATCGATTCAGCCATCTTGTTCTCCCGGCCCGGCATCGCGCGTGGCACGGGGACGGTGCCGAACGCCGACATAGTAAAGCGTAGTTGCGCTTGCCCTTTGATTCCAGCGGCTAACCCCAGGGTTGCGCGTCAGCCTGGAACGACGTTGCCGAACCGGCGCCGGCAGCCAACTGACTGGTCAGGTCGGCCAGCAGGGCGGACCCGGCGAACCCGCGGCGTTCCTGCAAAACGATGCGAGGCGCACCGATCTGGCGCCTCAACACCTCAAGCGCGCGAGCCTCGCGGTTTTTGCGCTTCAGTTCAGAGCGCGCAATACCGGCGAAATAGTCAAGATGGCGCAGCGCCGGTTCGCGCGTCACGCGCCGGACCATCCGGGCAATATCCGTAGTCTCGAACGCGACCGGGCTTCGCCGATTGAAGGCCACGGCGGTGATTTCCAACTCCAACTGCTCGAGTACCCGACTTAGTTCGAGCGTCTCGGCCATCGCGAGCGGCTCGGCCGTCGTAACTGCAACTATCGCGCTGAGTGCGCGGTCGCGGAAAAGGCGCGCGACTTCGTTTGCCTCACGCCCGACCAGGCTCTCACCGAATCTCTCGCGTGCCACGAAAGGCATCCGCAGCATGCTCAGGGCCTGGCCGCTGGCGGGGGTGTCAAAAACGATCATGTCCCAACGCGGCTCGCCCGGGGACCTACGCTCGATCGCGTCGTAAATTTTCCCCATCATCATCAGTTCGCGCATTGCGGGAGCCGCGTGCACGAAGTGCTGATAGATCGAGCTGCCGAGGACGATGCGCAGAATCGGACGCGGCACGACCTTTCCGAGGTAGTCCTCGAGCGATTCCTGTCCGCCTAGAAACATCCCCCACAGGTTTGCCGCGAGGCGGCGAGGGGCGAAGCCAGGTCGTTTGCCGAGACCCGCGGCGAGGGGCGTCTGTGGGTCGGTCTCGACCGCCAGAGTGCGCAGCCCGCGGCCCGCGGCGAGCATCGCGAGCGCCCCGCTCACGCTAGTGCGGCCGACGCCGCCCTTGCCGAGCACGGCGATCATTCGGCGTTTGAGCAACTCGTCGATGATGTTGGTCAACTACGATACTCCCGATTCACGCCGGGATGGAGCGACGGCGCGGGCGCAATGCGCGTGCCGCAGCGCGCGATCAGGATCCGAAAGCTTACAGAAAGCGGCGGTTCTCGCGTTCGTCGGGAAGGTCAAGTCCGAGCGCCACCAGCTTGCGATCAACATAGTCTTTGTAGGCCTGCCTGATCTCCGCGTTACCCACGCTCTTGAGTCCCCAATGGATGAACTTAGGGGTATTGGGCGAATCGGAGCGGCCGAACATGTCGAGGGCGGCTGCGTACCACTTGCCGAGCAGCGCCTGGGCGAGAATGCGCCCCTTTCTTTCGCTGCAAATCTCGCGCAGAAAGTAATAGCCCATCTCGGAATGGCCGAATTCGTCGCGTTCGACCGTGCGGGAGATCTTGCGCAGCGGCAGATAGCTCGATTCGCGCCAGTCGCGCGAATGGAAGGCACCGTTGAGATCCATCAGGAAGTGGAAATAGGCGTCGTCGGCCCAGGTTTCCTTCGGCAGATGGAATGCGTAATGGGCATAAGGAACGTCGCGCAGCGCGAAATCCTTGTCCAGGCCAACGGCGAGGCGATGGAACATGATCGCGTGTTTCAATTCCTCGGCGAGATATTCGGACTTGAGCAGTTTGGCTTCGGGCGTCGGCGCCAGGGTTTCCGCGGCATCGAGACAGGTACTCATCAGGCCAAGGAAGCTCTTGTTGCCGGCACGCTCACCCTCATGGCGCAGCATCTTCATGAGGAGGCTTTTGTACTCCTCGGGCAGTTCATCGCCTTCGTCGAAGACGTAGCCGGGCCGTGCGGTCTTGCAACTCAGGCCGGGCAGCGGATCACCCTTGGCGTAAACTGATGGCCAGAAAGGCCAGAGACCGGCACCGCGATCGCGCTTGGGTTCGGCTGCCGCGCCGAGATTATCGAATTCGCCGTCATTTTGCGTCATGGTATAGCTCCTCGGCCCGCGTGCCGGGCTTTATCCTAGCACTTCAGCTGAGGTTCGTTATCGCGGCCTCGGCCCGCTCCGGATCCATCGCGCGGGCGCGCTCCGCTTGATAGCCGCATTTGCAACCCATCAGCCCGGCGGCGTAGAGATCGAACTGGCCGTTCAGCATGGCCCTCGCCATCGTGGGCAACAACCTGTCGCCGACGCATCCGAGCAGGCTCCCGCAACGGCCGCATCGGAGCCGGTAATACGTGCCGTAGGTGGCGACGACCAACTCTATGCCCCAAAGCGCATAGGCGTCGCGGATTTCGTCGAGGATTTCGCTCATTCCTAATGATCCTCCTCACGCACGAGCTTGCGGGCGATATCGTCGCGCAGGTCCTTTTTGGAGATCTTGCCCACGGCGGTGGTCGGCAGCTGGCCGATCAGCTCGAGCCGTTCGGGCAACTTGAAGCGAGCGATCCGCTTTTCTTCGAGGAAACCACACAGATGCTTGAAGTCGAGAGCCGCGCCCGGGCGCAGGACCACGTAGGCGCATGCGCGCTCGCCGAGAACGGGGTCCGGCATCGCGACGACGGCGGTGTTTTGCACGGCCGGATGAGTCAGGATGAGATTCTCGATTTCCTCGGCGCTGATCTTTTCGCCGCCGCGGTTGATTAGATCCTTGCGACGGCCTTCGACGACGAAGTTGCCGCTGCGATGGAGGCTCACCATGTCGCCGGTGCGGTAATAGCCCTCGGGCGTGAAGGCGGTGGCGTTGTGATCGGCGGCATTGTAGTAGCCGCGAATAGTGTAGGGGCCGCGTGTGATGAGTTCGCCGATTTCGCCTGGCGGAACCTCGCCGCCTTCCTCGTCGACGATTCTGAACTCGTCAGCCTCGGACAGCGGGCGGCCCTGCGTCTCGACGATCACGTCGACGGGATCGTCCGGATGTGTCGCGCAGCACAATCCTTCGGCCATTCCGTAAACTTGTGTGAGCACGGGGCCGATTTCGTCAAGGACGCGGCGCGCTGGCTCGGGATTGAGGCGCGAACCACCGACCGCGAGCGACTTGAGCGAGGAAAGATTGACGCGCGCGATACGAGGATCGTTAAGCCAACCCACGACCATTGCGGGAACGGCACAAATCCAGGTGACGCGCTCGCGTTCGATCAGTGGGAAGATCGTTTCAGCGTCAGTATTGGAGGCAAGCACGACTTTGGCGCCGGTCAGAAGCCCTGGTTGCACCGCGCCTGCGAGCGGGAAGTTGTGCAGCATCGGGATCGCCACCAACGCGACGCCGTCGGCGTCGTAGCCGGACTTCGTCGAAAGCAGGCCACAATTGTATAGGTAGTCATCGTGGGTGCGCGGTATTACCTTGGGCAGTCCGGTACTGCCACCGGAAAGCTGAAACACAGCAGGGGCACCCGCGTCCGGCTCCAGGCGATCAAGGGCCGAGACAGTAGCTCGCTCTTCAATCCGATCGCCGAGCAGATCAGAAAAGAGCGTCATCCCGACGCCGGCGCGGTCACCTACAACAATCACCTCGCGCATCGCAGGCAGCGCACCGCGCAGTTCATCGGCCATCGCAACGTGGTCGAAGCGGCGATGCTCAGAAGGAATGAGCCAGGCGTACGCTTCGGTAAAACGCGCCAGATGCTCGATTTCGGTGTGACGGTGGGCAGGAAGACATGTGACCGGAATCGCGCCGGCCTTGAGACAGGCGAAGTAGGCAATCACACATTCCAGGTGATTGGGAAGTTGAAAGATGACGCGGCGACCCTTTACGATGCCACGCTCGGCGAAATGCAACGCTATCCGGTCGACGGCAAGCCCCAAGTCGCGATAGGTAAGGCGGCGGTCGCCGTCGACGACGGCCTCGCGTTTGGCATGGCGCCGCACCGATTCGTCGAAAACACGACCGATCGAGGTACCTTTCCAGTAGCCGCGTGCTTTGTAACGCGCGGTGACATCGGCCGGCCATGGCACCATCCCGTCGAACATCGCGGCCTACCCTACTTCAACTCCTTGAGACGGGGATAGATCTCCCTCGCGAGGAGCTCGATTCCTCTGACCGTTTCCTTATTGTCGAGGAAACCGGCCTGACCCATCACGAGCAGATGACCGAAGCCGCCATTGTAATCGTAAAGCGTCTTGATCTGGCGAAAGACCGTATCGGGATTACCGGCGAAGACGACGCCCTGTGCGATGAGCCCTTCGAGGTTGGGCTTGCCGTATTTATAAAGCGAACCGCCGTTGCGCAAGGCCTTCGCTGCAACCTCGGCGGGGACATAACCGGGCGGACTTATGAATTGGGGAGCGACCCGGTTCGACTCGATATACCACGTGAGCTTGCGCGCGCCGGCGAATCCCTCCTCGTCGGTTTCCCCGGTATAGACAAGAGCCGCATAGGCAAAGCGGTCGTTGGGGGCTTCCCATCCGGTTTCGCGCGCCCGTTCGCGGTAGGCATTGAAGATCGCCTTGGAACCGTCGAAGCCGGTCAGGAAGGTTCCAACCACATAACGATGGTCCGCTATCGGCGGAATGCTGCTTGGGCTGAGCGAAGTAATCCACACCGGGGGATGCGGCTCCTGGTAGGGGCGCGGCCAGATGTTGACCTGGCGGTGATGGAAATAGCGTCCCTCCCAGTTGAAGGGTCCGTCATGCGAAGTCCACGCCTTCATGATCAGATCGTGTGCTTCCCAAAAGCGCTCGCCCATCCTGACCGGACTCGAATTGACCGCTGAAATTTCGTAGGGTACGCCGCGCACAAAACCGACTTCGACGCGACCGCGCGAAAGATTGTCGACCATCGCCATCTCTTCGGCAACACGGACGGGCTGGCGGCGATTGGCGATTGGATTGCCAAGGATCAGCAGGCGCGCTCTTTTGCTTTCACGCGCGAGGATCCCGAGCATTATGGGAGCCGCAGGGTCCAGGCACGTCGCGGTCTGATGGTGCTCATTGAGCATGATGTCGAGACCGGCGTCCTCGGCATGCAGCCATTCGTCGATGTAGCGATGGTAGAGTTCCGCTCCGACCCGCGGATTATAGATCCGGTTGGGCAGTACGACCCTGATCGACTCGTAGGCCTCGGGCAAGTACGGATAGGCGGTCTCGGTAAAGAACCATGTCTTCATAGCGATACTCGCCGCGACAGCACAGCTAGGCCAGTGCGAAGGCGGAAACGCGCTCTACGAACTCGCGCGGCCTTTCTATCTCGGGTGCATGCCCGGCTTC
>DASPQS010000194.1:0-8498 GCA_035624865.1 Binataceae bacterium (SeqCode)
TCTTCACCTTTGCGCGAGCCGCCGTTGAGTACTTCGACCGCGACCACGTTTTCGAGCGGCGGCTTCTTTCCGTAATGCTCGCAGAGTCCGACGGTGGGACGCCCCGGATGGCAAGGGACGGCCACCCCGCCCATCCGCGCAACCTCGTCGATAAGTTCCTGGGCAGGCAGGCGGACGTCGGCGAAATCGAAGCGGCGGGTCATCTCTTCGTTCACTCCGAACACCAGGACGTGGCCGTAATCGGTCTCGACCTCGGAAGCCTTGAGGACGAGGATGCCGAATTTGTCCTCGAGCGCGCGGTAATCCGCGGCAGCGTTGAATTGCCGGTGTTCGGTCAGGACGATGCCGTGAAGAGGACGCTCGGCGTGGCGCAGCCTGAGCCAGTTGAGATAGGCCTCAAGCGGCGCACGGCTGTCCTCCGAGGCTTCGCTATGGCTGTGCAGGTCAAGGATGGTGCTCACTAAGCCGGAACCTCACCTCGCCGGGCGAAATTTCACGAGGGTCACTTCGGGTGTGACATCTTCGAAGACGGCCTCGACGGGCATCCCTATTTTAACCTCTTGCGGGGGACAGTCGACAATGTTGGTGAGCATTTTCACGCCCTCGTCGAGCTCCACCCAGGCCATCACGTAGGGCAACGACTCGCGGAATCCGGGGGCCTGATTCTGGTTGGTCACCGTAAAAGTGTAGATCTTGCCGTTGCCCTTGCTGTGCAGCCATTCCGTGCGCGAGGAAAGGCAATTGGTGCAAAGGGCGCGCGGATGGTAGCGGAGGTCTCCGCAATCGCGGCACTTCTGAATATAGAGTTCGTGCCGCTGGAGCGCCTCCCAGAAGGGCCGGCTTTCCTCATCGATGTGCGGCAGCGGCTTCGCGTAGCGCTTCTTTTCCTTTTCCTGGGCCATCGTTGCAACCGGTTGGTGTCAGTTATTGGTTGGTCAGGATCAAGGTTGCGCCCGAATGGCGGGTGCCAAGAGCACCGCCGGTGCCGTGAACCAGCGCAATCTTGCAATCCTTGACCTGGCGCGGACCACATTCGCCGCGCAATTGCTTGACTGCCTCGATCACCAGAAATATCCCCCGCATTCCCGGATGGTTCGAGGATAGCCCTCCGCCGTCAGTATTGATCGGCAACTCGCCGTCGTAGCGCAAACGCCCGCCTGCGACGAAAGCGCCGCCTTCGCCACGTTTGCAGAAGCCCAGATTTTCCAAGGTGGTGAGCACGGTGATCGTGAACGAGTCGTAGATCATCGCCATGTCGATATCTTTGTGAGCGACCCCGGCACGTTCGAAAGCTAGCCGTCCCGACTGATGCGCCGCGATCTCGAGGAAGTCGCGCTGGCCGCGCGCAGCGTGACGCGCCGTTTCGCCCGCCCCGATGATATACGCGGGCTTCTTCTTCAGGTCGCGCGCGCGCTCGGCCGAGGTCACTACCAGCGCGCCGCCGCCATCGCTGATTATGCAACAGTCGAGCAGATGCAGCGGCGAGGAGATTAGGCGGGAAGCGAGCACGTCCTCGACCGTTATAGGATCGCGGTACTTGGCCACCGGATTCATCGAAGCGTGATGGCGCATCGTTACCGCGATCTCGGCAAGCTGCTCAGGCTTCGTGCCGTAGTCGTGCATATGCCGCTGCGCGATCATCGCGTATGCGCCGACGGTGGTCGGTCCATAGGGAAATTCGTACTGGTCGCACGGATCGCCGCCGCCGCCACCGCCGCCCGTGCCGATCGCGAAGCGGGCGGAAGCCGCGTTGGAGCCGTACACCACCACGGCGACGTTGCACAGGCCGGCGTGAATCGCCGCTGCCGCGTGGGCGGTGTGCGCGACGAAAGAGGACCCTCCGATGTTGGTTCCATCAAGAAAATTGGGGGTGAGATTCATGTAGTCGCAGAACCCCACGATGCCCATCGCGCCCATCCCCATCCCGGCCGTACACACGCCATCCACGTCCTTGATCGTCAGGCCGGCATCGTCGAGCGCGCCTCGCACGCTTTCGGCCATGATCTGGAACATGCTTTTGTCGGGCGCGAAGCGGGCCGGATGCTCGTAAACGCCGGCGAGCGCGGCCTTGTGGCTCAGGTTGAAACTCATGCTGCGTTCCCTGTCATTTGAGTTCGGCGAGGAAATTCTCGATCGCGATGTTGGCCTCGTCCGGCTTTTCGGTGGTCAGATTGTGAGCCGCGTCGGCGAACACCTGAAGTCGCGAACCCTTGATACGCCCCTTGATGAATTCGGCGTCGGCGGGCGGAGTAACCACATCGTCGGCTCCGGCCAGGATCAATGTGGGCTTATCGATCCTGGCAATCTGCTCGCGCAAGTCGACCTGCGAGCAGGCGACCAGGTCGGTCCAGCGCACCCGCGGGTCTGTCCTGATCTGCTCGCCCCACCCCTCGCGGATTACCTCGGGCCGTTGGGCAATTGTCCTGGGAGAATAGCCGTCATTGGTGAATGGCTGCGACGCCCGCCCCATCGTGACCGCATGCCATCCGTCAATGCGCTCCTTGGGAATGTTGAACTTTGCCGCTGTCGCGATCAGCACCAGGGCCTGGACCCGGCCAGGATGGCGCAACGCGAAATCCATCGCGACTGCACCGCCCATCGAGCGTCCCGCAATTACGGCCGAATCGATCTTCAGCTGGTCCAGGAAGGCGGCGGCGAAATCGGCGTAGTCCTGAATCGTGCGCAAACCTTCCACACCCGAGGAACGGCCATGACCGGGCAGGTCAGGCGCAATTGGGCTGTGCCGATTGCCCAAATGATCGTACTGGTAATGCCATGAATGGCCGTTGGACCCGGCGGCGTGCAGCAGGAGCAGCTTGCGGCCGCGCGAGAAATCTGGAACCACGTCGGGCAGCGTGGTGCGCCCCGTATAATAGTAGTACGCGGCGCACCCGCGTACGTCAGCGTACTTGGTCGACATCGCAGCGAAACACTCCGCCTCTTTGTTGCAACGTTAGCTATTCGGTTTAAGCCGCGAATGTCAAACGCCGAAACCGGCGTCTCATGACGAAAAGGGATTTCGCGCGAAAAGGCTTCAATGAGGATGGAGCAAGACGGGAGAAAAACGAGAAGCTTGGAACGACTCGGCCAGCCGAAGAGCTAGCGCCGCTTGCGCCTGCCGCGTGCGACCGTGAGGGGCGCCGCGCCCGAGGCCTGCGTATGCTCCCACTGTTCGATCGCGGCCCGATTAAAACGCCAGTTGCTTCCGACTCTGAACCCTGGCAAACGGCCCTGTCGCAACAGGCGATAAATCGTCGTCGGATGGACCCGTAAATGTTCCGATAATTCCTTGATCGTGAAAATTTCGTCTTGTGACGCCATATTCTGGAGCCCATGCCAGTCCGCCACTCCCGATCTCGGATTCCCGGCGACACTGGATTTGACGTACAGGGCAAGCCTCTGCCCCTTGAAAAGCGAAGTCAAGCAGCCTTAGCGCAAAAAAGCAGTTGAATGAAAAGAAGACCGCGTCAACGTGCGCCTAACAAAGACCTTAATAGCTCTAAAATGGCGAAAGGCTTTATCCTCGGCTTATGCGCGAAGGCAACAGCACTAATGTATCCGTTTGCGTTCACGAAGCAGAAAGGATTCGAATATTGATGCGCTTGGGTCGGAGAGTTGGTATCTGCGTCCAAAATTTGCCTAGGGTGGCAGGCAGATTTGCGCAGCGCACAAGCGCGGGCAACCCCAATTTATTTACCTAACGATCAAGAGAGAGGTGCGATGCCGTACGAAGCTCTAGAAATAAAACAAGATGGAGCGGTCGCGTGGCTGACGCTCAATCGTCCACAGGCGTTGAATGCGCTCAATTCGACGATCGTGCATGAACTTCACGACTTCCTGCAACGTCTTGCCGCCGACGAAAAGACGCGCGTGGTCGTGATGCGCGGAGCGGGTCGAGCTTTCTGCGCGGGCCTGGACCTCAAAGAGCATACGAATGGGGCCGCGGACAATTTCGGCGGTTCGACCGCCGGGATGTACGAATTGCAGCGGCGGCTGTCGAGCCTGGTGATCACGATACGGCGACTGCCGCAACCGTTCATTGCTGCGGTGCGCGGAGCGGCTGCGGGCGGCGGGTTTTCGCTGGCACTCGCCTGCGATGTTCGGATTGCGAGCGAGTCGGCCCGCTTCAACGCGGCCTTCATAAAAATCGGGCTCTCGGGATGTGACATGGGAGTGAGCTATTTTCTGCCGCGCGCCGTCGGCACCTCGGTAGCGTCAGAACTGCTCCTCACCGGGCGCTTCATCAACGCGCAACGCGCCCTAGCGACCGGTCTCGTTTCCGAAGTTGTTGCCGACGCGCAACTCGAAGCGGCGGCCGGTGCGCTGGCGCGCGAGATGACGGAGACCTCGCCACTGGGGCTGCGCCTGACCAAGGAATGCCTGGCAGCGAGCGTGGATGCCGGAAGCCTCGAGCAGGCAATCTACATGGAAGACCGTAACCAGACGTTGTGCGTCCAGGCTGGCTACGTCGCGGAAGGCGCGCGCGCATTTGTCGAGAAGCGCAAACCGAACTTCACGGATCGCACGTGACGGTGCTCATGAAGGTGCCGAGCCGGTGTACATACCCGCCGTGGGGCGCGCCGCCAACAATGCTATGCCGGCCGCTCAATCCGTACGTTAACGGTTGGAATCCGACGGTGCATGGCGGATGAAGCGAGGGCGCCCGGCACACTCGGCGCCCTCGCCCGCGGCTAGATGCGGTCGCTGACGGCGTCTTCGCGCATCAGCGGCTCGGGGCGCTGGTCGATCGAGACGAAATGGCGAAGTTTTTCGCCCACATAGACCTGGCGCGGCCGCGCGATCTTCTGCTCGGGATCGCGCACCATCTCGGCCCATTGCGCCATCCATCCGGATGTACGTGCGATCGCAAACAGCACCGGGAACATTGTCATCGGGAAACCCATCGCCTGATAGGTAACACCGGTATAGAAATCGACATTCGGGTAAAGCTTGCGCGATACAAAATATTCGTCCTCGAGCGCGATACGCTCAAGTTCGAGTGAGATATCGATCAGCGGATTGCGCCCGGTAACATCGAACACCTCGTAGGCGAGGCGTTTGATGATCTTGGCGCGCGGGTCGTAGCTCTTGTAGATGCGATGGCCGAAACCCATCAGGCGGCGTTCCCCTTTTTTCACGCCCTTGATGAAATCGGGAACGTTTTTGGGCGACCCGATCTCCATCAACATCCGGATCACCGCCTCGTTGGCCCCGCCGTGCAAAGGACCATAGAGCGCCGCAGTCGCCGCGGCCACGGCGGAGTAGGGATCGACCTGTGAGCTTCCCACCGAACGCATCGCGTTGGCCGAGCAATTCTGCTCGTGGTCCGCGTGCAGGATGAGGAGCACGTCGAGCGCGCGCTCGAGCGTAGGATTGAGCTTGTACTTGAGCTCGGCCATCTTGAACAGCATCGAAAGAAAGTTGCCCGCATAGCTCAGATCATTGTCCGGGTAAACATAAGGAAGGCCGCGGCTGTGACGGTAGGCGAAGGCCGCCAGGGTGGGCAGCTTGCCGATCAGCCGGCGGGTCTGCAGGCGTCGCGATTCGAGGTCGGTAATCGCGTTCGCGTCGGGATAGAAGGTCGATAGCGCTCCGATCGTTCCCACCAGCATCCCCATCGGATGCGCGTCATAGCGGAAGCCTTCCATGAACTTCTTGATGTTTTCGTGGACCATCGTGTGAGTGCGGATGTTCTCTTCCCACGCCTCGTAATGCTTGCGATCGGGCAGTTCACCCTTGACGATGAGATAGGCGACTTCGAGGTAGTTGCTCTTCTCCGCCAGTTCCTCGATCGGATAGCCGCGGTAGCGCAGGATGCCCTTTTCGCCGTCGATAAAGCTGACCCTGCTGCGGCACGACGCCGTGTTCGTGAAAGCCGGATCGTAGGACATGATGCCGAAGTCGTCGGGTGAGTTCTTGATGTCGCGCAGGCGCGAAGCACGGATCACGCCGCCCTCTTCGATGGGCACTTCGTACTGCTTGCCGGTGCGATTGTCGATAATGGTGAGCGTATCTTTAGCCATGTGTCTCCCTCGATGCGCGTCGCCTTGCCGGCGAAGCCGGTTTCAAGATCGGGTCAGTTCGGAAGAGCGCTGCTTGTCGGCGATTCCGCGATCAACATATATACAGTTGTACAGTTTTCACCATTTCGAGTCCAAGAGCAACCGCAAACCGCGTCTTTTCCTATGAGCGAGCCGATCGGAGACATCGCACGCACCAGCCTCTGGGCTGCGCAAGCGCCCCGGACGCCGCCGGTCTCCGGACCGGCGGGCTGTCCAGGTAACTCGCATTAGGGCGAACTGCGTGGCAAGTTGTTATTTGCGCTGGGCGCGGTCGCGCGCCGGAGGATGTACCGCAAAGCATGATCGACCGGTTGATGAGCGGAATTACCGCATGGGTCGTCGCGACGATCGCGGCGCTTGGGTATGGCGGGATCGTTTTGTTGATGGCCATAGAAAGCGCGTGCGTGCCGTTGCCGTCGGAGGTAACGATGCCGTTCTCGGGCTACCTGGTCGCGACCGGCCACTTCAGCCTGAACCTGGTGGCGATCGCCGGCGCGTTTGGCTGCCTGCTCGGATCGTACGCGGCCTATTACGCCGGCGCGAGCGGCGGCCGCTGGTTTCTGGAGCGCTATGGCCGCTATGTGTTGATCGCGCCGCACGAGATCGAGATTGCGGACCGCTTCTTCGCGCGCTGGGGTTCGGCCACGGTCTTCTGGAGCCGCCTCTTGCCGGTCGTGCGCACCTTCATCGCGTTTCCCGCCGGGGTTGCACGGATGCGGCTGCTGCCGTTTACGCTGTACACGCTCGCAGGTTCCTACCTCTGGTGCCTCGGCCTGGCGTACGCCGGAATGAAGCTGGGCGAGCACTGGAAAGCCCTGGGTCCGTACTTCCATCAGTTCGACGGCGTGATCGCATTGTTGTTCGCGGCAGCAGCTGTAGCCGTCCTCTACCAACGCTTACGAGGCGTCGGATTCGCGCGTAACGCCGGCACCGCTCGCTGAAGGCGACCGCAAACTCTTGCCGGACCAGTCAATGTTTGATGACGAACCTCGAAACGCCAGACTCGCCCTGGTTTTCACGAATATCGATCCGGTAGTTGTGCGGATGGCGCGCGACCTGCTCGAGGCGGGTGGGATCGAGGCTTTCATCTTCGACGACCAGGCGGCGCAGATGCTCGGCAGCACGGTGGCAGTCAAGGCCCGCTTGATGGTACACGCAGAGTCGGCGGACGAGGCGCGCGAGCGGCTCAAGGAACTCGGCTTCACTGGCTAACTGGATGCCGCCGCCAGCGCCACCGCGACGGAGAAACCATGGCCGGCAACCAGCGCAAGCTTCATTTCGGACTCTGGTACGACTTCCGCAACCCGGCCCAATGGCAGCGGCCGGACAAAGAGATCTACGACGCGATCATCGATCAAATTGCCTGGGCCGAGACCATCGGCTACGACGACGTCTGGCTCACCGAGCATCATTTCGTGGAAGACGGCCATGCGCCGTCGCCTCTGATCCAGGCCGCCGCCATCGCAATGAGGACGAAACGGATCCGCATCGGCACCTCGGTCCTGCTCTTGCCGCTCTACCATCCCGTGCGCGTCGCCGAAGACGGCGCAACCATCGATCTGCTTTCGGGCGGACGTTTCGAACTGGGCGTCGGTATCGGCTACCGGGTCGAGGAATTCACCGGGCTGGGTATCGCGCGCAGCGAACGCGCCGGCCGCGCGAATGAAGGCCTCGAGATCATCCGCCGTCTATGGGAGGGCGAGACGGTCACCTTCCGCGGCAAGCATTTCAATATCGAGAATGCGCGGTTGACGCCGCGGCCACTCCAGCGGCCGCGTCCGCCGATATGGGTCGGAGGTTTCGCGCGCGCATCGGCGCGCCGCGCCGCCCGACTCGGCGACGGTTATATCGGCACCGGCGACATCAGCCAGATCTACAAAATGTATGTCGAGGAGTTGCGTGCGGCGGGTAAGGATCCGGCGGCGGGGCGGCTCGCCGGCGGTTTCTTCTGGCTGGTCGTTTCGAACGATCCCGACAAGACCTGGCATGAAATCGCGCCGCACGTGCAGTTTCAGATCAACGTGTACGCGGAGTGGCTGAAAAAGGCAGGGCAGGAGCTATTCCCGCCGATGCCGAATCTCGAGGCGCTCAAGGCGAGCGGAATTCTCCAGGTGGTGACACCGGACGCGGCCGTAAAGCTGATCGCCGATTACGCCGCGGCGGCTCCGGTCGAGCGCTTCTACTGCTGGACGATTCCACCGGGTTATCCGGTGCGCAAGATGGATCAACATCTCGAGTTGTTCGCCACCAAGGTGATGCCGCACTTCCGCTAGCCAGCCTGCGAATCCTCGCTGCCAGCTCCCGCTCGCGACTCGGCGCGGCGTTTTGCGGTCACGTCGCAGTCGCGCTAACTTTGCGGCGCGGACAACCGGATGCCTCGCGGCGGACAGGCAGCATGTTCACGGGCGGCGCACGACGCGCAACGACCTCTCCCGG
>DASPQS010000195.1:0-14689 GCA_035624865.1 Binataceae bacterium (SeqCode)
TTGCAGATCCATTCGGGGCCCCATTGAAAGGCGCCGCACGCGTTGCAGTTCTGGACTACGAGTTCGTGGCGCCTGGCCGCTTCCCAGAATTCCTTGTCGAGCCCGGTGCGCTGTCCTCGCGGGGTCGGAAGTCCCTCGGGCAGGTAGTATTTCTTTTCGGTAGCCATCGGTTCGCGCATTCCCTCACATGCTGTGGACGATCAGGTCGCTGACCGGCGAGACCATCGGCCCCGACGCGACCAGGGCAATTTTCGCGTTAGGCACCTGGCAGGTCGAATCGCCGCGGACCTGACGCACCGCTTCGTTCACGAGCTCGAGTCCGTGCATGTAGCATTCGGCGATGTTGCCGCCGCTGGTGTTGACCGGGAGTTTGCCCTTGGGGGCGGTGATGTTCTCGAAGGTGACGAACTCCATCACCTCCTCGGGCTTGCAGAAGCCGTGCTCGACGAGGCTGATCATCACGGCGCCGCTGAAATGCTCGTAGATCTGGGCGCAGTCGACGTCCTTGGCCGTGATACCCGCCATTTCGAACAGCCGGGGCGCGAGTGTCTTGAAGTTCGAGGATGAGTAGTCGTAGGCGTTTTCGACCGAAGCCGCATGGCGATAACCGGAGCCCTGCGCCGCCGCCATCACGTAGGCCGGCTTCTTCTTCGAATCGCGTGCGCGATCAGCGGTGGTCAGGATCATCGCGGCCGAGCCGTCGTTCTCCATGCAGCAGTCGTAGAGATGGAAGGGCTCGACGATCCAGCGCGACTTGTCGTAGGCCTCGCGCGTGAGCGGACGCCCGTACATCACGGCACGGGGGTTGAATTGCGCGTGATAGTAGTCGGCCATCGCGACCGCGGCGAGCGGTTCCTGGTTGATGCCGTAGTCATGCATGAAGCGGCGCGTGCGCAGCGCGACCCATTGCGCGGGAACATAGAGGCCGTACGGTGCGGTGTAGGCGCCGGCGCCGGAGACGTACTGGCTGACGGGAGCCTGGCCGAAGCGGCCAAACTGGCCCTGCGCGAGAGCGCGGAAGACGACGCAGTACTTGCTATAGCCGGCCGCGACAGCAGCGGCGGCGTTGCCCACCGCGCCCGAGCCGCCGCCACCGCCGCCGCCCCACATCATACCGGCGAAGCCGAGATGCTTGAGGCCCAGCGCAGTGGCAAGGCGCGACGCGTCGTTGCGATCGTCGGCGTAACCGGAGATACCGTCGATATCGCGCACGTCGATGCCGGCGTCTTCTGCCGCCTTGATGATGGCCTCGCACGCGAGACGGAATTCGCTGACCGGCGCCTGGCCGCGGCGGTAGTATTTGGTCTCGCCCAGACCGACGACCGCGACTTTATCCTTGATGCTGTATTCGCTCATCGGGGCTCCGGCTCAGCGCGCGCTCGCGCCGATCTGCGGGCTCGCGCCAGTCTGAGAGCGATCGGCGAAGTGGGGAAGCACTTCCTCCGACAGCAGTCTCATCGACTTGAACCACGGTTCGGGATTGTCGGCGTAATCAAAAGCGAACAGCAGCAAGGTGCCGAAGCCGCCGACTTCGTCGTACATTTCGCCGAGCTTGCGGGTTACGGTCTTTACTGACCCGACCAGCCATCCGTGGTGTGCCAGGTATTCGGGCGTTACGTCGGAGTCGGGAACGTTGGGGTTGTCCTTCAGATACTTGGTGAATTCGAAGTCCTTGAACAAGGGCAGCAGATATTCGCTCATCATGCGGCCCATCGCGCCGCGCACGCATCCCCGGTAGGCCTCGTCGTCGGTATCGGCGACGAAAACCTCACGCACTATTCGCCAGTCACGGCGGTCGGGCGTGCGGCCGCTGCGTTTGGCCCCCTCGACCACCGCGTCCCAATGTGAAGCGATATAGGAGGAGCTCAGGTTCAGACTGAGCGGGATAAAGCCGCGTTCGCCGGCGAGTTTGAGCGTTTCGGATCCGGGGCTGAAGCCGGCGATGCCGATCGGAGGATGCGGCTTTTGGAAGGGCTTGATGTGATGTTTCAGCGTGCGCAGCATCGGGCTGGGCACGTTGACGTCCCAGTATTTGCCCTTGTAGTCGAGGCCGCCGTCGCTCTCCCAGACCTTGAGGATGATATCGAGCGCCTCGCGCGTCATGTCGCGATTTTCGCCTTTGACGCCGTCGACGGCGAAAAGCTGCCAATCGCTGGGCAGGCCACTCGCCCCGATACCGAACATGTAACGGCCCTGCGCGAGATGGTCCATGAAGGCGACGCGGCAGGCGAGTTCGGCCGGATGATGGTATGGCAGGAGATGGGCGCCGGGGGCGAGCTTGATCTGTTTGGTCTGCATCAGCGCCTGTGCGATCAGCAGGTCGGGTGCGGGATTGGGTTCCCAGGGCGAGGTGAAGTGCTCGCCGATCCAGGCTTCGCTATAGCCGAGACGGTCGGCGGCGCGGATCAGTTCGAGGTCATAGTCCTGACCGGCCTTGAAGCTGCGTTCAGGCGGATGCGACGGCATCAGGAAGACTCCAAGCTTCATTCGTAACTCCTTCGCTGTTGCTTGCGGCCCCGGGGCCGAATCACAGGTATTATCGCGTATTTGGCCTCATAGCCAACCCGTTGCCTGGGCTTCGCCGAATCGGGGTGAAGCGCGTTTGTTCCCTATTTCTTTGGGCCGCGAGCGCCGGGGAATGATTGCACGGCGCCGAGTCCCTCGAGCGCGAGGCCGTAGCCCAGATTATCGAGCATCAGCTTCTTGAGCTGCTGAGTGATTGCGACACGCGCGTAGCGGACGGCGAGCGACGGCCTGGCCGTGATGATCTTCGCGAGTTCCCAAGCGCGCGGCAGGAGCTGCTCGCGCGGCATCACCTCGCTCACGACGCCCAGGTCCAGCGCCTGCTTGGCGGAGAGCTTTTGCCCCGTGAGCAGGAAATAGCGGCCGCGATTCGCGCCCAGAACGAGCGGCCATACGACGTGCACGCCGTCGCCGGGGACGACGCCGTTGGGGAAATGCGGCGCGTCCTGGAACTCGGCGTTTTCCGAGGCGATCACGATGTCGCAAAGGACGGCGAGCTCAGCGTGAATCAGCGCCGGGCCGTTGACCGCCGCGATCATTGGCACCTCGATATTGAGGTGATTCATCAGCAGATACTTGGCGTCGTTGTAGATATGGTCCCAGGTGGTCGACCGAACTCCGAACGGCGCCGGCTCGCCGGTCGCCTTGATCGGAACGCCGCGGCCGCCACCGGCATCGGCCTCGGCACAGAAGGCGTTGCCGGTGCCGGTGATAATCACGCAGCGGTTTTCGTGATCGCGCGCGATATCGTTGAAGGCGTAGGAGAGTTCCTCGTGCGGCTGCATACCCCATTTGAGCTCGGTGTTGTTGGTGTGAAGCGTCATCTGGAGGATGCCGTCGCGCCGCTCCATCTTGATGGTGCCGTACTTGCTGGCGTAGTCCTCGAATTTGATTAATGCCATCGTTTGATCTCCCCGGTTGTGGTGGGATTCCGTTGGCGGGAGTCTACTAACCTCGGGGCGGAACCGCCAAACGATCAGACCAGCAATAATCTTTAGGTCTCGCTTCCGCACAGTACGCCGCACTTGCTGTCTTGCGCGGATCGAACAAGACTAGGGCGGCTCGCGAGGCCAGTCTGCGGAGGGTTATCCGGCGATGAACACGGAACGGCGCCAGCGGATTCTCAACGAGGTCCAGGCCGCAAACTGGATCGAAAGCGGCATGACTGTCGCGATCGGGCAACCGACGCCGATGGCGATCGTCCGGCAGATAATCCGCCGCGGCCTTAAGAATCTGACCGTCGTTGACAGCGGTTTCTCGCTGGACCTGCTGATCTCGGCCGGATGCGTGGGCAAGGTAGTGAGCTATTACGCGGGCGGCGGCTTCGGTAATCCGGTTACGCCGTCGTTCCGGCGCGCAGCGGAGCGCGGCGAGGTCGAAGTGTGGGAGTGCGAGGAGGGGATACTCTGCGCGGGATTGCAGGCGGCGGCGCAGGCGCTACCTTTTCTGCCCTGGCGCGGAGGGGTAGGCACTTCACTTCCCGAGGTGAATCCGGACTTGAAGGTCTTCAAGGACCCGATCAGCGGAGAGACCCTGCTGGCGGTTCCACCAATAAAGGTGGACGTGGCCGTGCTGCATGCCGCGCACGCCGACGCCTACGGCAACGTGCAGCATCTCGGCGGCCCCGGATGGATCGACCTGTTCATGCATCGCGCGGCCGATCGGGCGATCGTACAGGTCGAGCAGATCGTTTCGAACGAGCAGATTCGCGCCGATCCGTGGAAAACGACGATTGCCGCGGCGGACGCGATCGTGCGCGCGCCTTTCGGCGCCCATCCGTTCTACTCGCGCGGTTTCTATATCCAGGACAATGACCATCTGAGGCTTTACAACGGAGCCGCCAACGACGCCGCGGGCGGCGACTCGCGCGCACTGGAGGCGTACCTCGAGCGTTACTGCCGGGCTCCGGCGACGCACGCAGACTATCTCGAGCAAATCGGAATAAAGCGGCTGATCGCGTTGAACGAGTATTGAGAACTCCCGTGGCAGACCAACCACAAGCAGTCGCCGACCGCTCGTCCATCCTTGCGATCACCGCGTGGCTGATTTATGGCAGCCTTTACGTTGCCGGGTTCTGGTTCGCGGGTTGCGTGGCCGGGTTCGTCGTCATGCTGGTGATAGTTGCGAATGAATACCGCCGCGGCGGCTTAAGGATCATGGACTGCACTTCGCTCGGATATTTCGCCCTGGCCGCGACGATATCCGCGACTTCGGCGGCAAATACATTCGATAAATATCACGTCGTGATCGTATGGGGTGTCTTTGCGGCGGTGGCGTGGACAACGCTGGCCGCGGGCCTTCCATTCACTATTCAGTACGCGCGTGAGAGTGTGCCGCGCGAGGCGTGGAATAGTCCGCTCTTCGTGCACATCAATACGACTTTGACTGTAATGTGGGCGACGATCTTTACGTTTGGGGCGATCATGGGCGTGATGACTATTGCGGTAGGGCACGCCTTTCTGCTCGGAATCGCCATTCCCATGAGCGCGATGGGAGTGGGATATGCCTTCAACAACGAATATCCGAAGCGTTTCGCGGATCGACTCGACCTCGCGGCGCGCGCGGCCTCGGCCGCAACGCATCAAACGGCCGATTGAAGCGCCGCCTCGACGCGCGGGCGGCGAAGGATAGAGACCACTATGGCTGATGACTACACGATCCCGGAGTTGATGGCGGTCTTTCTGGCACGCGAGCTCAATGACGGCGAAGTGTTGCGCGTTGGCGTGGCTACGCCGGTGGCGGAGGCGGCGGTACGTCTCGCACACATGATGCACGGGCCCAACATTGACCTCGTCTTCCTCGGCGTCCGAATGAACGTCGCGCATCTCGAGACAATTCCGATGCCCGCGTTCGGATGGGACCGGCGGGTGGTGCGATGGGCGGAATCGTACAGCGACACGGGGCATCGGTTCGATCGGGTCAAGGACTGGTCGAACCACGTTTTCTTCATCGGCGGGATCCAGGTCGATCCTTACGGCAATACGAATCTGATTGGCACCGGGCCGGACTATAAGCGGCTCAAGTTTCGCGGTCCCGGCTCGGTCGGCACACCGACGCTAAGCACACACGTCGGGCGCTATTACATCGTGCTCAATAATCACAGCCCGCGCGTGTTGGTCGAAAAATGCGACTATATCAGCGCCTATGGATGGGGTACGGGCGGCGCTGACGCGCGCCGGAGGATGGGAATACCGGGCGGAGGTCCGAAATACTGCATCACGCCGCTTTGCGTTATGGATTTCGCCGAGGGGAGCAGACGGATGCGGCTCAAATCGGTACATCCGGGCGTGACAGTCGAGATGGTCCAGCGGCAGACCGGTTTCGAGCTGGTGATCCCATCGACGGTGCCGACGACTGAAGCGCCCAGTGCCGAGGAACTTCACGTCTTGCGTACGCGTGTCGATCTGGAGGGGCGGCTGCGGCGGTAGCGCCACTACTCCGGGAGGCCATTGGCCCCACCGGCAGGTATGGGCGGCTCCGATACATGAACGAAGACGGCGTGCCACCAGGCGCGAAACCACGGACTACCTTCGCGATTTCCGGTGACCTGACCCGATACGTGCATACCGTCTGCCTTGATAACCGCCTCGAGCCCGGTGACCTCATCGACGGGGAAGGTCAGGCCGCCGAAATAACTTGTCCCGACGCGATATTCGTCGAAATGCAGGAATGCACGCATCGTCGCATAGGTGCGGCCGTCGCTGGTTAGTACTCGAATCTGCCCATTGGCGTTAGTGATGCGTCGGCTGCGCGCGACGCCGGCCTCGGTGAAGGTCATTTCAAAGGGCTCGTTGCCAGTGCGCTCGTAGCAGAGCCGGTAGGTCTTTGGCGTCCAAGGCCCGATTTTCGCGCCCCCAGGTGCGCGCTCGATTGAATCGAGACGGCTGACCTCACCTTGCCAACATCCGCGAAAGATCGCCGGGAGCACGGGCTCGGACTGTTGTGCTGACGGAGGAGGCGGCGTTGGCGCGGGCGTCGCTTGCGCCGCCTGGGGGACGACCGGAATCGTCTCAACCGCCGCTGACGACGGCGTCGGCCGCGGCGTGGCTTTGGGACGAACGCGGACGGGCGGCGCGCTTTGCGACGACGGCGGCGGAACTTCGAGCGATTGTTGCGCGAGCGCAATCCCCGCGCGCCACACGAATAGGGAAAGAATCAACCCCAATACGTAAAGCGCGTGCCTATTCCTTCGGGTTTCCATCAACAGTCTGCAATGCTATTGCCTTGCACTGTGCGATTCGAGCAGGAAGGATGCCAACCTTCGGCTCATGGGAGGAACGGAAATGAAACTCGCAAACAAGGTCGCGCTGATAACCGGCGCCGGATCGGGAATGGGCAAGTCGGCCGCGCTGATCTTTGCCGAGGAAGGCGCGAAAGTCGCCGCGGTTGATATCAACGAGGCACAGGTGAAGGAGACGGCCGCCGAAATCACGAAGAAGGGCGGCAATGCGATCGCGCTTCGCGCCGACGTTTCGAGGAGCGAAGATGTCAAGCGCATGGTCGACGAAACCGTCGCCAAGTTCGGCGGACTGAACATCGTCTACAACAACGCCGGTATCGAGGGCGAATCGAATTTCATCTCGAACATGACCGAGGAGCAATTCGACCGCGTAATCGCGATAAACCTGCGCGGAGTCTTTCTCGGGATGAAGTACGCGTTGCCGCACCTGATCAAGGCGGGCGGCGGATCGATCATCAACCAGGCGTCGATTGCGGGACTGATCGCGGTGCGCGGCGGCGCGGGCTACGCCGCGGCGAAGGCCGGAGTGATCGCGCTCACGCGCGTGGGGGCGCTCGAATATGGCCGCTACAACATCCGCGTCAACGCGATTTGTCCGGGCGCGATCGAAACGCCGATGGCGCAGCGAATCCGGCAGGGTCAGCCGCCCAACCCTAAGGCGATCCAGCGCATCTCGGTGCTGGGCCGGATGGCCGAGCCGGAGGAAATCGCCAAGGTTGCGCTCTTCCTGGCCAGTGACGACTCGTCGTTCGCCACCGGCGCTCCGTTCATAATCGATGGCGGCTGGACCGTGATGTAAGCGGTCGTCGTTCGATCAGCGCCGTAAAAACAAGCGGGGCCGAGAGCGTCAACTCCCGGCCCCGTCGTTTTCGGGCCCTTGTGGCTCGAAGATTCGTTACGCGACGCTCGAGCGGATCACCTCGCCCGCGAGCGTGCCGTTCTGCTTGCCGTGCTCGTATGACACGCGGCCGTTGACGACCGTGTACTCGATACCCTCCGCCGGCATCACCAGTCGCCGTCCGCCGCCGGGCAGGTCGTGCGCCATCGTCGCGCGACGGGCAGAGTTGACCGTGTTGTAGTCGAAGACGGTGATATCCGCCTTCCAGCCCTGCTTCAACTGCCCGCGTGCGCGGATGCCGAAGAAGTTCGCCGGTTCCGACGTGATGCGCTTGATCGCGAACTCGAGCGTTACCGCCTCGCGCTTGCGCACCCAGTTGCCGAGTAGATAGGTCGCATAGCCCGCATCGCACAGCATATCGACGTGGGCGCCGCCGTCGCTGAGCCCGATCATCGTGCGCGGATCGGTGATGAGCTGCTGGATGCCGTCCTCGTGATACTGCTGCATCGTGTACTGGAGGTTGAGGTCGTCTTCCACCGCGAGGTCGAGGAAGGTATCCAGTCCGTCGGCGCCGCGCATCTGGGCGACTTCGTCCACCGTCTTGCCTTCGTACTGCTTGAGCGCGGGATTTGTTGCTTCGAGAATTTCGACGCGATGCCACTTGCCGGTGAACAGATGGGGACGCTTGAGGCTGTCGCGGAATTGCCGGCGAAACTCCGGGTCAGAATAGATCTTCTTCTGCACCTCGACGGGCTGATTGAAGACTCGGCCCCAGGACTCGTTGTCGGCGAAGGTGAATGGGTTGCGCAGGTCAAGCTGTGATACGAACGGCTTGCACAGCACCTGCGGGATGCCGCCGCGCTTGATCAGGGGCTCACAACGTTTGAGCGTCTCGAGCGCGCGTTCCGGATGGCGCGGCGTCGAGGCCATCGCCAGCCAGGTTACCGGCCGTGCGCTCTCGGTCAGCAGCAGGTCGAGCAGTTCATATTCGCCCTCGTCGACGGTCGCGATCTTTTTCGTCAGCGCGACTTCGATTGCGCCCTTGCCCGCCTGCTTGAGCACGTTGGCGTAGGCCTTAAGCTCATCTTTGCTCGCGAGCCGGCAGGCCAGCGGCGTGCCGTGGAAGCCGATGTGCTGCTTCAGCGTTGTGGTGGAGAAACCTATCGCGCCGGCTGCCATCGCCTCGCTCAGCAACCCGGCGATCCGTTTGGTTTCCTCGGGCGTCGCCGCGCGATCCATCGATTCCTTTCCCATCACGTAATGGCGAAAAGGGGTAAGCGGGGCGAGGAAGCCGAGATTGATCGCTGACCCGCGCTTCTGGGCTGCATCGAGGAACTCGGGGAAGGTTTCCCATTCCCACGTGATGCCTTTGTTCAACGATTCGTACGGAATCGCTTCGACGTTGGTAAGATCCCAGGCCGCGATTTCGCGCGATTCCGGTTTGCATGGCGCCACACCGACGCCGCAATTGCCCATCACGACCGAAGTGATACCGTGCCATGAGGTGCAACTGATGAGGGGATCCCAACAGATTTGCGCGTCATAATGCGTGTGCGGGTCGACGAAGCCGGGCGACACGATCAGGTCCGACGCGTCGATCACGCGCTTTGCGCCTTCGGAGATTTTGCCGATTTCGGCGATGCGGTCGCCTGCGACCGCGACATCCGCGCGAAAACGCGGCGCGCCGGTCCCATCGACCACCGTTCCGTTCTTGAGCAGAAGATCGTAAGCCATATGTAATTCCTTATCCGTGCGAGACTGCGCTCGCAATGTCCTTGGTGCTCGGCACCCTATTTAAGGTCGATACGGTACAGTTTCACCGCGTTGTCGCAGATGATTTTTCTCGTGACCTCGGGCGGAACTCCCTCGAAATCCTGCTTGATCACCTTCAATGAGTTCGGCCAGGTCGAATCGGTGTGCGGGAAGTCCGACGCCCACATGAAATTGTCCGCGCCGAAGTATTTGAACAGCATCGGCCCGATCGGATCGTCCTGGAAGGTCGCCCACAGGTTGCGGCGGACGTATTCGCTCGGCTTCATGTCGAGCGGCTCGGACATCAGCGCGCCGAACTTATCGAAGGCATGATCCATGCGGTACATGTAATGGGCGATCCATCCGGTGTCGTTTTCCGCCGAGACGATTTTGATCCGCGGGAAGCGCATCATCACGCCTCCGAAAATGATGTCGGTGAGCGACCGCTGCACTTCGTGGATCAGGTTCATGTAGCCGCGGACGAAAGACTGATCGCGCGCCGCGCGTACCTTCTTGCGTTCCTCTTCCGATTTGGGCGGCTTCTTGCCCGTGATGACGTGGAGCGAAAGCGGCATCTGGAGTTCTTCCGCGGCCGCCCAGAACGGATCGTACTCGCGCGAGGTGTAAGGCCGTTCGCGCGGCGGCGCGCCCCAGATCATTGCGCCGCGCAGCCCGATCTTGGCCGCGCGCTGCAGTTCCTTGACGCCCTCGCCGATGTCCTCGAGTGAAATCAGTGCGATTCCGACCAGCCGCCCGGGGTTGTATGAACAGAATTCCGCGAGCCAGTCGTTATAAGCCTTGAAGCTCGCGCGTTGGAGGTCGGCGTCATGCAGCCCAAACAGCGACATCCCGAGCGTGGTGTAGAGCACCTCGGCTTTGACCCCGTCGACCTCCTGGTCCTTGATCCGTTCGACCGGGTCCCATCCGCTCGGCCGCGCCGTGATGTAACCCTCCTCCTGGCCGCGCTTCATGAACTCCTTGAGTTCCTCGCCGCTGCGGCCCGCGGCGAACCCTCCCGCGACCGGGAACGGCGGCAAATCCGGAGCGATGAAGACATAGCCGGCCTTGCCCTCGCCCTTGATCACTCGTGGCGCGCGGTCGCGAAATTTCTGGTCCAGCCGATCAACCCAAAGATTGGCCGGCTCCATCATGTGTGAATCCGCTGAAACAACCTGCTGTTCCGCCATTTGGCTCACCCTCCTCTGGTAAAGGCTAGGATGCCTTAGTCGCGTTCTGTCGATGCCCCGTCAGTTCAATTCAATACGGTAGAGCTTTGCCGCGTTGTCGCACACGATCTTCCGCGTCACCGCCTCCGGCACGCCCTCGAAATCCTGCTTGATCACCTTAAGCGAGTTCGGCCAGGTCGAATCCGTATGCGGAAAATCGGACGCCCACATATAGTTGTCTTCGCCGAAAAACTTGTAGGTCATTGGCCCGATCGCATCGTCCTGGAAGGTCGCCCACACGTTGCGCCGCACGTACTCCGACGGCTGCATCTTGAGCCTCGTCTCCTCGCGGATGGTGCCGAACTTTCCGTACATATGGTCGCTGCGGTACATGAAGTGCGCGATCCAGCCGGTGTCATTCTCGGCCGAAACGATCCGCAGTTCCGGGAAGCGCTCGAACACCTTGCCGAAGATGAAGCTCGAGAGCGTGCGCTGCACCTGGTAGACCGGCTGCATCGTGCCGATCAGCATCTTCACTCCGCCGAACACGATCGGCCCGCTCTCCTCGGCCTTTTCACGATTCTTGTCGCGGCTCTTACCCTTCTGGTCGCGCTGAGTGATCACGTGCAGCGACAACGGCATTTTCATTTCCTGCGCCGCCGCCCAGAACGGGTCGTAAATCTCGCTGTAATAGGGTTTGTCCTCGGGCGGCACTCCCCAGATCATTCCGCCCTTGAGCCCCCGCTTCGCGCACCGCTCGAGCTCCTTGACTGCCAGCGGTATATCGTCGAGCGAGATCAGCGCGATCGGATGCAGCCGCCTGGGATTGTACGAACGGAATTCCGCCACCCAGTCGTTGTAGACGCCGAAGCACGCGCGGCGCAGTTCGTCGTCATCCAGCCCGAACAGCGGCATCCCGAGCGTCGTATAGATAACCTCGGCCTGCACGCCGTCGATATCCTGGTCCTTGATCCGTTCGGCCGGATCCCAGCCGCTCGGACGCGCCGCCTCGTAGCCCTTCTGCAGATGCTCTTTCAGCTCCTGGCCGCTCTTGCCGATCCCGAAGCCGCCGGCCACCGGAAAGGGCCGGACGCCGGGCGCGATAAACAGGTAACCCTTGCCGCTCTCGCTCTTGACCACCTTCGGAGCGTGGTCGCGGAACTTCGTGTCGAGACGAGTCTCCCACAGGTCGGCCGGTTCCATCATGTGCGAGTCGGCGGAAATCACGCGCATTTCCATCGAAAGTCCCTCCAGAACTTTTAGTGAAGGCCGCGAGTTTTCCTCAGTTTTCCTAATAGAGTGTATCGCACCTCCTGTTCCCAAGGGCAAGGCTGCCGCCGGCGCCCGCTCCCCACCGCCGACGCCCGAATTTCCGCCGGATGATGGGCTCGAACGCCTCCGCGCGCACTACAATTATTCAACAAGATGTAAGATTCTCTTCTAATTTCAATGGTTTAGTAACCCTCGCAAGCTGGTAGCGTGTCGATTGCCGACCAGGTGGACGAGGTGGGGATGTGCAGGATGGACGCCGGTTGATCGACGGCCTCTGGCCAAACTGGATGGATCTTTTCGCGGCCCAACCGTTAGTGCATCACGTCAGGGGCAGCCGTTATCGCGCAATCTGGATCTCGGACCTTCATCTCGGCACCCGCGGATGCAAGGCCGAGGAACTGCTTGATTTCCTGCGCAGGCATCCAGCCGACAATCTCTATATGGTCGGCGACATCGTCGACGGATGGAATCTTGGCTCGTCATGGTACTGGAGTCCCGCGCAGGCCGCTCTCTGCCGCGAAATCGCGAAAATGCGGGGCCAAGGCACCCGCGTGGTCTTTCTCCCGGGCAATCACGACGAGTCCAATGTCGCGCAGGTCGAACATCTGTTCGGGCGAGTCGAGATCGCGGCCAGCCTCATCCATCGGACCGCCGAAGGACGCCGCATGCTCGTAATTCACGGTCATCAGTTCGACGGCTCCCTCAATCCCAACCGCTGGATGCCGATGATGGGTAGTCAGGCCTGCGCGACCATCCTCAGGATTAACGAATGGTACTATCGGGAGCGCGCCAGGCCGGGTAAGCGCCCGAGCGCGCTCTCGGCCTATCTCAAGCGCCGCCTGCGGCAGGCCCTCGAATACCTGACGGATTTCGCCGATTGCGCGGTTTACGAAGCCGTGCGCGGCTACAAGGCCGACGGCGTCATCTGCGGGCATATCCATCGCGCCGAGCGCCGGCTGATCGGCGATATCCTTTACGTCAACGACGGCGACTGGGTGGGCAGCCGCAGCGCAATCGCCGAAGACCACGACGGCACGCTTCACCTTCTGCGATGGGGACAACGCGATACGATTCAGCCCGCGGCCGTGGCTTCATGAATTGAATCCGCCCGAGCGGTTTCACCTGCCGCTCCGCGCCCGCTCGCCTGGAAACGGTAGCAACATGCAACCTTTCAGTTTCCACCCGGCGCTCGCTCGTATATAAGAATCCCACAGCCGGGCGCCGTCATGCGCTCCGGATCAGCAGGAGGAAGCCATGAAGATCTACAACTCCCCGGTGGCGCCCAATCCGCGCCGCGTACGCATCTTTCTCGCCGAAAAGGGCATCCAGGTGCCCTACGAGGATATCGATATCGGCAAAGCCGTGAATCGGCAGCCCGAGTTCCGCAAAAAGAACCCGCTCGCCGGCGTGCCCGTGCTCGAACTGGACGACGGCACCTGTATCGCGGAGAGCGTCGCGATCTGCCGCTACTTCGAGGAGATGCACCCAGAGCCGCCGCTGTTCGGCGTCGGCGCGAAGGATCGCGCAATCGTCGAAATGTGGAACCGCCGGATGGAATTCACGCTGTTCATCCCGATCGCGGACTCCTTCCGCCAGCGCCACGAGTTCTTCAAGGGGCGCATCCGCCAGTGCCCCGAGTACGCCGAGGTCCAGCGCCAGAACGCCGAGGACAGCCTCAAATGGCTCGATACCGAACTCGCCAATCGGCGCTTCATCGCGGGTGACAAGTTCACCATCGCCGATATCACCGCGATGGTCGCGGTTGACTTCGGCCGCATCTCGAAGATAGCGATCCAACCCGACCAGAAAAACCTCGCGCGCTGGCATGCGGAAGTCTCCGCGCGTCCAAGCGCGAAGGCCTGAGTAAAGATTCGGCAACAGGATTGGAGGAAAGACGATGTCCACATTCGGCGTGATGATGTTTGCGACCGACTATGCGATTCAGCCGGTCGATCTCGCCCGTGCGGTCGAGGAACGCGGGCTCGATTCGCTGTTCTTCCCCGAGCACACTCATATCCCCACCAGCCGCAGGTCGCCCTGGCCCGGCGGCGGCGAACTCCCGATGGAGTATTCGCACACCCATGACCTCTTCGTCGCGTTGACCGCGGCCGCCGCCGTGACCAAACGCATCAAACTTGGCAGCGGCATCTGCCTCGTTATCGAGCGCGATCCAATCGTGCTCGCCAAGGAGGTCGCGTCGCTCGACGTGATTTCGGGCGGCCGCGTGATCCTCGGCATCGGCGGCGGCTGGAACTCCGAGGAGATGGAAAACCACGGCACCGATTTCAAGCGCCGCTGGCGGCTCCTGCGCGAGCGCGTCCTTGCGATGAAGGAGATCTGGACCAAGGACAAGGCCGAGTTCCACGGCGAGTTCGTCAATTTCGATCCGATCTGGAGCTGGCCCAAGCCGGTGCAGCCCGGCGGTCCGCCGATCCTGCTCGGCTCCGAGGCCAAGCGATGCTTCGAGCGGGTGGTCGATTTCTGCGACGGATGGATTCCCATCAATCGCAAGGGCGATCAGCTCAAGCAAGGGGTTCAGCAGTTGCGTGAGGAGGCAAAACGCGCCGGCCGCCGCTTCGAAGACCTGCAATTGGGCGTCTTCGGGGTGCCGCCCAAGGCCGACTTCGCAAAGCAGCTCCTCGATTGGGGTTTCTCGCATCTAATCTTCGGCTTGCCGCCGGCCAAGGCCGACAAAGTGCTCCCGATGCTCGATGGCTATTCCGAAATCGCGTCCAAACTGCGCTGACCGCCCAGCAACTGTCATGCACCCGTAATCTTTGCGAGGGTGAAGAGTTAACATTAAGGCTCTTCACCCTTCACTTCCTCTTCACTGCCTAATCATCCGCGTTTAACGCGCCATCGTTACGTTGCGCTCGGCGAGAGCGGAACGCACAGAGG
>DASPQS010000196.1:0-4488 GCA_035624865.1 Binataceae bacterium (SeqCode)
ATAATTAGTAAAAGATAATTGCTGATATTGTTTGAGTGATTTGGCGAGATATGAGTATAAGCACTTTAGCGCGCGCTCCCATGGTTTTGGGCAACCAGAACTGCCGGGTGTCTGTGATAGGGGTTCGAATCCCCCGCGCGCCAAGGAGAGCTTATGGAGTTTCTCACCCACATGTTCGTAAGGGCGCGTGAATGGCACAAAGGTCAGACGATGACCGAGTACGCGCTCATTCTGGCGGCGGTCGCCATCGTGGTGTACGTGACTTACGAGGTGCTGGGCCAGGATATCAATACGATGATGCAGAGCATCGACGCCGACCTCGCGAGCTGATGAGTCGTTAAGGTCGAGTACTCGTATCTCTCGTTCCTCCCTGTCCGATAAGGTGGCAGGGCTCCCCGTTGCTCCACCGTCCTCCTGTTTTGTGCCTCTCCTTGTCAACGTCACGGCGGCGAGGATATCTACAAATCGTAAACGTGCGCGGCATTGGCGTTTGGCGCAAGAATTGTGGCGTTTCTGTGGCGGAACTACACGCACTGTTGGCGTCTGGCGTAGCGGGCGAGGGATGAAAATGCCGTGAAAACGGCGCGTTTTATACTTTAGCGGCGCGCTGTGTCGGGGGGGGACGAGTCTACTTGAAATCGATCGGATCCTCCCAAATATCAACGGCGCTCACGCGCAAAACGTAACTCGCTGCGCTTGCCACGCGCCGATGCTTTCATAAGGAACCGCTTGCTCGATGCACGCACTTTCTGCGTTCGCAGCGGCGATACATCCCGCAATCCTGACACTCATTGCCGTCGCTTTTCGCCACTAGGCGTCGATCCTGCGCTGATATAGATTTGTTGCGAGCCGTCAGGCGCTCATGGAGGAGAGGCGGTATGGCGGACATCATCGGGCCAACGTCCCATTTTTTCTATTCGCAGCGGCTCAAGCTGCACTATGTCGACTGGGGCAATCACGACCGCCCGATCGCAATCCTGGTCCATGGCGGCCGCGACCATAGCCGCAGCTGGGATTTTGTCGCGCTCAACCTCCGTGAACATTTTCATGTCGTCGCGCCTGATCTCCGTGGTCATGGCGACTCTGACTGGGCAATCGGCGGCAGCTACTCGATCACCGACCACGTGCTTGACCTTGGGCAGTTGATGAACGCGCTCGAGCCGCGCCAGCCTGTTGTCCTGGTCGGCCATTCTCTCGGCGCCGGAGTGGTCCTCCAGCGGGCGGGCGTCTTCCCCGAAGCGGTGCGAGCCGTCGTCGCGATCGAGGGCCTGGGGCCGCCGGGCGCGATGCTGCGCGAAACCCCGGCTCATGAACGGATGGAACATTGGGTGATCGACATGCTCGCGCTGGCGCAGCGCAAGCCGCGCGAATACCCCACGATCGAGCAGGCGATGGCCCGCATGCGCGAGGCCAATCCGCACCTGGGGGTTGAGCTTGCGCGTCATCTGTCCATCTACGGCACGCGCCGCAACGAGAACGGAACGTTTTCGTGGAAGTATGACAATTACACGCGCGCGACCTCGCCCTATCTCTTCAATCTCAAAGACGCCACCGAGATCTGGTCGCGCATCCGATGCCCCGTGCTGCTCGTGCGCGGCGACTCCTCCTGGGCCGGCGACTGGGAGCGCGACGGCCGCTTCGAGGCCTTCCGCACCGCTGAGCTGGTGACGGTCAAAAACGCGGGCCACTGGGTACATCACGATCAGCTCGCCGAATTCACTGCCGTAATTCGCCGGTTCCTTCAGGTTTGAGCGCAATCAAACCGGATACTTCCGGCGCCACGGCCAAGTCGGCGCCGGAGCCGCCGATACTTTCCTCGCCTGCCGGCCAATACCAATACATCGAGCTGGTGCTGCTCGCGGCCGCGGTTGGCGTACTCGCCGCATGTGGCAATCTCGGCTTCCGCTCGCTCATCCATCTCTGCTCCTGGTTTTTTCTCGGCGTCGAATGGCGCGCGCTCGGAATCGGCGGCGGCCTTGGCCGCGGCCTGATTCCGCTAATCCTCATGAGCGGCGGCGTCTGCATCCTCGCCCTCGATTATCTCTTCCCCGGCGATGTACTCGGTTACGGCTTTCCGAATTTCCTCGAGATGGTGAATCTCGGCAACGCGCGCATCCACCGCCGCTGGATTTTCGTCAAGGGCGCGGGCGCCGCGCTTTCGCTCGGCTCCGGCGCCTCCGTCGGACGCGAAGGACCGATCGCCCAGATCGGCGGCGCCATCGGCTCGGCCGTCGCCCAGCTCCGCCGCCTCTCCGTCGATCGCGCCAAGGTGCTGGTCGCCGCCGGTGCCGGCGCCGGTATCGCCACCACCTTCAACGCCCCGATGGGTGGCCTGATGTTCGCTCAGGAGATCGTCCTGCTCGGCCATACCGAACTCTCCAACCTGACCCTGCTCCTGGTCTCGACCTTCAGCGCCGTCCTCACCGAACGCGCCCTGATGGGCGATTCGGGCGCCGTCTTTCATCCGCTGCCGTTCGTCGTCCGAACTTACTGGGAGATGACCACTTATGGCGGGATGGGAGTGGCGCTGGGACTGCTCGCCGCCGGATATATCCGGTTCTTCCACGCCGCCGGCGCGCGCATCCGCCAACTCGCAATCCCGCCCTGGGCCCGCCTGATGGGCGGTCTCGGTGTCGTCGGCGTCATCGCCGCCTTCCTGCCCGACAATCTCTCCGACGGCTATCCGGTAATCGAGCGCGCCTTTCGCGGCGAGCTCGGGCTCGAGCTGGTGGCCTCTCTGATGGTCGCGAAGTTTGTCGCCAGCACGATTTCGCTCGATTGCGGCGCGCCCGGCGGGGTCTTCGGCCCGATCTTCTTCATCGGCGCTACGGCAGGCGGCGCCTTCCACGACGTCTGCCGCCTGTTGGCGCCCGGCCTCACCGGCCCTCACGGCTCGTACGCGCTGGTCGCGATGGGCGCGTTTCTCGGCGCTGTAACCCATGCGCCGCTGACCGCGCTCTTCCTGCTCTTCGAGATGACCCGCGGCGACTGGACGGTCGCGCTGCCCGCGATGGTCGCGACCCTCGGCGCCGTCCTCGTCTCGCACTGGATCGAACCCGAATCCATCGACAGCTACGCGCTTGCCCGCGAAGGCAAAACGCTTGCCTTCGTCAGCCACGAACGCTCCGTGCTGCGGCAACTGCCGGTCGCCTCCGTGATGTCCGCCGACGCGACCGTCGTGCGCTCCAACTCTCCCCTGCCCGACGTTCTCGCCATTGCCGGCGACACCGGGCAGGCCACGCTGCCCGTGCTCGACAGCGACGGCCGGCTCGCCGGCCTCATCGTCACGCGCGACCTGCTGGCGCTGCTCGCAAGCGGCGCCGAGGTCGGTCCGCTCGTCAACGCCTACGACCTCGGCCGCCCCAATCCGCCCACGGTGACGCCCGAATCGAGCCTCGACGACGCTGTCCAATCGATGGAGTACGAGGCGCTCGACGAATTGCCCGTCGTCGATCACGCCCGCGCGGGCGCCTTCGCCGGAATCGTCTCGCGCCGCGCCATCGCCCAGGCCGTCAACCGCGTGAGCCTGTCGCTCTCGCCGATAGCCTCGCGCGAGCGCGAAATCTTCTGGGCTACCGGCTACCGCATCTCGCGCATCACGATTCCGCGCGCGGCGGCGGGCAAGACGCTGCGCCGGCTCGATCCTCGCGCGCGCTTCAACGTGAATGTTCTCGCCGTGGAACAGGGCGGCGACTCGGACTCGGGCTTCACGCCGATCTCGCCCGACCGCGCGCTTGCCGAAGGCGATCTCATTATCGCGGCCGGCCGCCCCTCCGACCTCCGCCGCTTCCTCCGCGACCTCGAAACCGCCTAGCCGCTAGGAGCGAGCCAGCAACCGTTTCGGCCGGATCCATCATTCAACCGATCGGTTGACTTTTGAAGTCACGGATTTAAGACTCCGTGGATCAAAGACACCCAGAGAGAGAAGAACAATGACGAAGCACATCACCGGGACACGTGAACAGTGGCTCGCAGCGCGGCTCGATCTGCTTGCAGCGGAGAAAGAGCTCACGCGGCGCAGCGACGAGCTGGCGCGGCGACGCCAGGAACTGCCGTGGGTGCGAATCGACAAGCAGTACCGATTCGAGACCGATGAGGGCAGCGCCTCGCTCGCGGACCTCTTCAGGAACCGCTCGCAGCTCCTCGTCTACCACTTCATGTTCGGGCCCGACTATACGGCGGGTTGCCCGTCCTGCTCCGCGATTGCGGACGGGTTCAACGGCTTTGCCGTGCACCTGACGAACCATGACGTTATGCTGTGGGCGGTCTCGCGGGCGCCGCTGGCGAAGCTGCAGGCGTACAAGCGCCGGATGGGCTGGACGTTTCCCTGGGCGTCCTCCATTGGAAGCGATTTCAACTTCGACTTCAATGTCGCGATTACCGAGGAGCAGCAGCGCGCGGGAACTGTCGAATACAACTACCGGCGCCAGGCGGCGTTGCAGTCACGCGGCGGCGGGGGACCCGACATACCCACGCGCGCAACACCCG
>DASPQS010000197.1:0-10854 GCA_035624865.1 Binataceae bacterium (SeqCode)
GACCTGGCTGCAGGTAGGGCCGCAGGCGACCCGAATCCTGGCGAGCTTCGGCGCGCAGGTGATTCGAGTCGAATGGCGCAAGCGGGGAGCGATCGATTTCCTCCGCTATTTTGCGCCCTTTGCGCCGAACCATGCGACCGCTGACGGCGGGCGAGCGCAAGGCGCGGCGCACAGCTCGGGGATGCGCGGAAACTTCGACCGCGGCGCGTACTTTAACAATACGAATCCCGGAAAGTACGGGGTGACCCTCAACCTGAACCATCCGAAGGGCCGCGATCTGCTGCGGCGGATGGTGCGCGAGGCCAACGCCCTGTGCGAGAACTTCAGTCCCGGCCAGATGGACAAGTGGGGGCTGGGCTGCGAAGAGCTGCGCAAGCTGAATCCTAAGCTGATTTACATGCAGACCACCGGGATGGGAAAGACGGGAGTCTACGAGAACTACGTGAGCTACGGCCCCACCGCCCAGGCCTTCTCAGGCCTGACGTTTCTCTCCGGACTGCCCGAGCCGTATCAGCCCGCTGGCTGGGGGTACTCCTATCTCGATCATTCGCCCGGATATTTCGGTGCGATGCTGATGATGGCGGCGCTGCGGCGGCAACGGGCGGAGGGAGTCGGCGCCTATATTGATATGTCGCAAGCGGAAACCGGCCTGATGCTCACCGGGACGTCGATTCTCGAATATCAACTGACCGGCAAGAAGACTACTCGTTACGGCAACCGGATGCCGTATCGCGATTGGGCGCCGCATGGCGCTTTTCGGTGCGCCGGCGAAGATAACTGGATTGCGATATCGATCCAGTCCGACGCGCAGTGGCAGGCGCTGGCCGAGGAGATGGGATCGCCGGCGTGGGCGCGCGAGGGCAAGTTTGGATCCGCGGCCGGCCGCAAACAGCATGAGGACGAGCTGGAGGCGAAGCTGACCGAATTCACGGTGCAAAGCGACCGCTACGATTTGATGAACCGCCTGCAAGCACGAGGAATAGCGGCGGGAGTGGTGCAGAAGGCGGCCGATCGATTCGACCGCGACCCGCAGCTCAAGGCGCGCGGCTATTTCGTCGATCTGCCGCACAGCGAAATCGGGACCTGGCCGATCGAAGGTTTTCCGGCCAAACTCGCCGCCTCGCCCGCATACGTGGGCGGACTGACTGGCCGGGCCGCGCCGAAGCTCGGCG
Source organism: Binataceae bacterium (SeqCode) (assembly GCA_035624865.1). Taxonomy (GTDB): domain Bacteria; phylum Desulfobacterota; class Binatia; order Binatales; family Binataceae; genus JASHZA01. The sequence continues at coordinate 1,173 of DASPQS010000197.1, forward strand.
AGGACAACGAGTTCGTCTATCACGAGATTTTCGGTCTCAGCAGAGAGGAACTGGCGGCGCTCAGAGAGGAGGACGTGATTTGACCACCGACGGAAACCTGCGCACTTCTCTCAATAACGTAGTGGTGGTCGAGGTCGGCGACCAGATGGGCGATTACGCCGCGCTGCTGCTGGCGGGCCTGGGCGCGGAGGTGATCAAACTGGAACCGCCGGAGGGATCGCCGTCGCGATCGATCGGCCCGTTCGCTTCGCCGACGCCGGATCGCGAACAGAGCGTGTTTTTCTGGCGCTACAATCTCAACAAGAAAAGCGTAATCCTCGACGTCGACAATCCGGCGGCTTCGGGAGCGCTCGGTCGAATCCTGGGCAAGGCCGATATTCTTCTGATGGCGGGAGAATACTTTACGGTCGCGCGCCGACTCGAGCGATGCCGTTCCATCGCGGGCGGAAATCGCGGCCTCATAACGTGTGCGATCACGCCGTTCGGACTGGACGGTCCGTATCGCGAGCTCAAGGCGACCGACCTGACGCAGATGGCGCTGGGCGGAATCATGGCGGTGTGCGGATACGATCCGGACAAGGACAACAATTACGACACGCCGCCGATCGCGCCCGCCATGTGGCATTCGTATCATATCGGGGGCGAGTACGCGGCGATCTCGATGATGGCGGCGCTGAATTTTCGCGATGTCACGGGGGAAGGACAGTTGATCGACGTTTCGGTGCATGAGGCGGTCAATACCTGCACTGAAATCGCGATTCCAACCTACATCTATAATGGCGAGACGGTTTTGCGGCAGACGGCGCGCCACGCGATGCCGGCGGTCACTCAGATGCGGCTTTCGGTCAGCGCCGACAATGTATACATGCTGGCGAGCCTGAGTCCGTTCGAGCGCGAGGAGCGCGCCTTCGTCCAACTGCTCGACCAGATCGGAATGGAGCACGTGCTGGGGAGTCCCGAATATGCGGAGCTCGAAAAGCAGGACCGCAGAGCGGCGCTGACTTACCGCAACGATCTGATAGAACAGGCGGTCGCGAGCCTGAGCGCGGAGGAGATTTTCAGGCGGGCGCAGCCGCTGGGGCTGGCATGGTCGCCGGTTCGGCGTCCCGAGGAGAACCTGGAGGATCGCCATTTTGCCGCGCGCGGCAGCTTCGCCGAGATTTATCACAGCGAACTGGGGCGCTCTCTGCGTTATCCGGGCACCGTCGCGACGGACGGCCAGGCGCCGCACATGCACTACAATCGACGAGCGCCGCGGCTCGGGGAGCATACGGAAGCGGTGCTCGAGTGGGCGGGCGTGACGCGCGATGAAATCGCGTCGATGAGACGTCACGGCGTCGTTTAAGATCGATTCTGATTCGAGGCGCGGAGAAGTCAGTCGAATGGAATTTCATCTAATCCAGGCGGGCGCGGTCGGCAGGCGCAAGGAACTGGAGCAGGGGATGGCCGGCCAGCGGGGCGATCTGTATCAGCGCTATCTCGAAGAGGTGAAAGCCTACGTCCAGGCGGCGGACGAGCTGGGCTACTCGGGCTACGGCCACAACGAGCACCATCTGCAAATCGAAGGCTTCGAAGAAACCAACCATCCGGGAATGTCGAGCCTGTTTATCGGGCTTAATTCGAAGCGGCTGAAGGCGAATACGCTGGGCTATGTGCTGCCGACGCATAATCCGGTGCGGGTAGCGGAAGAGATCGCGACGCTCGACCATATCCTGAAAGGGCGGCTCAACGTCGGCTTCACGCGGGGTTACCAGGCGCGATGGTTTCAGAATTATGCGGCTGTGCCGGGCGCGCATGCGACGACGCCCGACCTGGCCAAGCGGCGCGACGAGCAGGACCGGATCAACCGCGAAATTTTCGAGGAGTCGGTCCGCATCATAAAGACCGCATGGACAAACGACGTCTTCAGCTACGAGGGCAAGTACTGGAGCTTTCCGCCGAAAGATTTGGTGCAGCCCCATTCGGCATATCTGAAATTCGGCAAGGGCGTCGATCCCGACGGGCATGTGAGGAAAATCGGAATCGCGCCGCGGCCCTATCAGAAGCCGCATCCGAAGCTCTACGGCGCGTTCGCCCACAGCATGCGGACGATCCGGTTCTGGGCGCGGGAAGGCGGCAAGCCGATCGTGCTCGCGAACAATCTCGAATTCTGCAAGCAACTGTGGGACGCATACAAGGAGGAGGCCGACAAGGCGGGCCGCACGGTGCCGCGCGAGGATATCGCCGCGTGGGGCGGAATCATTTCGATCGACCGCACGCGCGATCGCGCGCTGGCGAAGCTCGAGGAGCATTGGTGGGTCTGGGACCAATGGTTCCTGCCGTTCGATCAGGCGCGGCCGATGGCGATAGTCGGGACGCCCGACGAAGTCAGCCGGCAGATCGAGACCGCGTACGATCAGCTTCGTTTCAACGAGATCCACCTGCAAATCGGGCAGGGCTATCTCGAGAAGAACGAAGTGATCGATGAGCTCGAGCTGTTCGCGTCGAAGGTGATGCCGCGGTTTGCGTGATCTGAGCGAATCACGGCGGCGCACTGCAAGTTCGTTTGCGGTTTAGTTTTCGCGCGTCTACTTGAATCCCAATGCGGCGAGCGGGCGGCGATCCACCACCGGCACGCGCTTCGCACCGGAGGCCAACGTCACCGAGCCGGGAGTGCGCTGGAAGGGATCGGGAAGGTCGATCTCCTTCGCGTGATCCTTGAGCGCGGGGATCACCTCCTCGGCGAACAGGCGCATGCTGGTGCGGCGGTCGTCGTCGCCGACCGGACCCTGAATGCTCAGGATGATGAAGATGCCGGTGCGCAGGACGCTGAGAATCGTCTTGATTTTGGGGATTACGGTTTTTGGCGTGCCGACGATGACTTGCAGGCTGTTTTCGCCCCTGATCAGGGCGGCGCGGAGCTTGCGGCGGATATCCTCGTAATCGATCGAGGCGTCGGCGCCGAGCATCTGCTCCTTGATCTTTTCGCCGCTGATTCCGAGCCAGGCGCTGACCTGCTGTTTCGCCATGATCCGAATCGCGGCCTTGGAGTTGTAGCCCGGGGGCATCGTGAATTGCGGAGCCGAGAACGCGTTCTGGCCCCCGCCGTAAACGAAGCCGTAGGCGAGCGCCTGGGCCTTCTCCTCGGTTTCGGCGACGACGGTCGCAATCATGTAGCCGAAGTTCTCGGGGCCGGCCTGGTAGCCGTGCTTGGCGGCTTCGTCGGCGTAGAAGTCCCAGAGGTCGCAGGTCGGAGCGAGTTGCGTGCCGAGGCCGATGTAAGGGTAACGATGCTCGGCGCACCATTGCACGGTCTCGGGGCTGAGCGTGCCGGGAATCCACATCGGGGGATGCGGCTTCTGGTAGGGCAGCGCCCACGGATTAACGTGGCGGTAGTGAAAGTGCTTTCCCTCGTAACGCCACGGCCCCGGTCTGGTCCAGGCCTGCACGATGAAGTCGTGGGCCTCGTTGAACATTTCGCGGTTGTAGGCGGGATTGGCGTTGTTGAAGAACTGCTCGGAACCTGCGCCGCGGACCCATCCGGTGACCAGGCGGCCGCGCGAGATCAGGTCGATCTCGGCGAGCTCCTCGGCCATCCGCAGCGGGTGTTTGATCACGGGCAACGGATTGCCGATGAGCACGAGGCGGACTCGTTTTGTGCGATAGGCGAGCACGGCCGCCTCGACGTTCATCACGGAGCCCATGCAGATCGGATTGCCGTGATGCTCGTTGAGGGCGACCACGTCGAAGCCGAGGTCCTCGGCATAGCAGTATTCGTCGAGGTAGTAGCGGTAGTCGTCGGCCGCCTTTTCGCGGTCGAAGAATTTATTTGAGATGGCGAAGAACGCGCGGTTCTTGAGAATCTCTTCCTCGGGGAGCCATCGATAGGGTCGTTCGGTGAAATAGCCAATTTGCATCTCGGTAATCCTTTTCAACTACGAGGGCCGGAAATCGCCGCACGACCGAGCAAGCGTTTCCACGCGCTCCAACGCGATAAATTCGGGGCCCGCAGGCTCCAAGTTTATCGGCCGCCCAAGCCGCGCATCAATCACGGCTGGCGGACGTGCGCAGTTGCTGTCGCCACGATACGTTCCACATCTTCGGCCAGCAACAGCCTCGCGTTTCGAAGTTCGTCAGCGGCGCGTGCGATCGCATTCAGGTAATCGTCGTCAGTGGGATAGCGCTCCTCCAGCGATGGTCTTGGATCGCGCGAATCGAGCCTTCCCTGTTTCGTCGCGGCGAATGGAAAATGCGAGCCGAGCAGGACCAGGTCACCGTAAGCAAAGCCGGCGCGCCGCAGATTCCAGCCGGTATGTGTACCGCGCGCAACGGTGATTTCGGGCACGCGTACGCCCGCGCTCTCGTTGCCATCTTCGTCGGTCGCGGGAACCAGTACGATGTAGTTGCGGCCGGGCAGAGGTCGGGGCGGCTGCACGCTGTAGTCCATTTCAGCGAGTTCGTTGACGAGTCCGGGGTAGGTCACGCCGGGAATCGCGGGAAAGCCATAGGCCTGCGGCGACGGACTAACCAGGGTGCCGTCGCTGGCGCGCGGGAAGCGGCTGGGCGGCGGCAATGTTCCACGGCTAACCCATTGGTCGAGTGCCGCGAGGAGAGCTCGATGCACACAACTATATTCCGCCGGATTGGCCGGGTAGTGATTGAAGGGAAAATTTGCGGCGACGGCGCCGCCGCCATGCTGGATACTCGCGAACAGGTAGAGACGGACGTCGTCGGGAAGCGGAATATCGTTGCCCTTGCCGTCGGTCACGAGCAATCCGGCCCGTCCCTGCCAAAAGTCCGTGCTGCCTTCTGTTTGCATGATCTTCGGACACGTATCGGACGCCTGGCAGCGAGCGAGGATGCCATCGGTTCTGCCGCTGATGGGATCAGTGGTGGTAGCGTAGGAAAAAGGAAATTGATCGCCGGGAAACAGACGGTCTTCATGTTGGCGCGAAAATCGGCCCGGTTGCGCGAACGCGAAGTTGACGAACGTTTTGCGCGATCCGGCAACGCTCGCGATAACTCCGTCGAAGACTTTGCGGCCGCCCAGGTCTTCGTTGAACCCCTGCCATAGGAAGTCGCGAAGAAAACGGCCGGACTGCGAGGCGCCGTAGGCCAGAACGTAATCGGCCGCCGGCCGTGTCGCGTCGTTCAGGGGATTCGGTGTCCCGTCGGCATCGGCAGATTCATGCCGCATGAACGCGACGAAATCGCGCACGGCGGCAAACCCCAGGCCCATCACGATTGGATCGCGCGCGGGGTAAATGAACTCGTAGATCGCACCCGCATCGAAAGCGGCGGGACGCGTTATTTCTATTTTGATCGGCGAAACGTAGCGCCATTGGCCGGGCGGAATCACAAGGCGCTGATCCTGCTCGCGCTGGCGCACCGTGAGCGTCGCCTGTCGCTCATCGATCGTGTTGGCTGGATAAGTCAGGAGGGCGCGAGCGGGATTCCGGTCGTGCTCGAAGATGAATTCGTCGCGGTTTACCGCCACGATCGGAGCGCCGTTATCGGTCGCAATCGGAAGGCGGGCGAGCAAACGATCGTCGCCCTCGGTTACGTCGCCCTGCCATCCGCTCCAAAGCAGTGTGTGGCCTTGCCGCATAAGAAAGCCGTTGCCGGCGTCCGCAGCGGAGGACGGATCGTTCACACGCGGAGCGTCGTTGAAATGGTTGAGCGCGAGCTTGTTGCCACGATTGTTGACGTCGTAAAAGATTCGCCGGCTGCCTCTTCGTAGATCAACCGGCTTGAGCAAGTAGAAATCGAAGCAGTATTCGACCCGTCCGGCCGCGTTATGTGGAGCCCTGGCAAGATTCACGATCCCGGCGTTAAGCCGATACGAAGGATCGACCTCGGCAAATGCGCGGCCGACTATCTTCTCGTAAGGACCGACGTCGCCAAAGGTGACGCCATCGAAGGCCGGCTCGGCGCGCATTATTTCCAGCTTCACGATGCAGCCCTCCGCGAAACTCTCCCGCAGATTTTGGGAGGAATAGCACAATCGTGGTAGATCGTCGCGTACGTATGGCAACAGTGAATTTTGAGACGGAAGGACCGTTGGCGATTGTCACGATCAATCGTGTCCACGCGCGAAACGCAGTCGACCGCCCCACGGCGGAGGCGCTGGCCGAGGCTTTTCGCCGCTTCGACCGGGAGGATTCGCTGGCGGTCGCCATTTTGACGGGAGCCGGCGGGTGCTTTTGCGCCGGTGCCGACCTTAAGGCAGTAACCTCCGGCACGGGCAACCGCCTCAGCGAAGATGGCGACGGGCCCCTGGGATGTACGCGAATGCTGCTCAGGAAGCCCGTGATCGCGGCGGTGGAAGGATATGCGGTGGCGGGCGGCCTGGAGCTGGCGTTGTGGTGCGACCTGCGAGTCGCTGCGCGAGATGCAATTTTCGGCGTCTTCTGCCGGCGCTGGGGTGTCCCGCTGGTTGACGGAGGGACGGTCAGGCTTCCGCGCCTTATCGGAATGAGCCACGCATTGGATCTGATCCTCACGGGGCGGGGTGTGAGCGGCGACGAGGCCCTTCGCATGGGACTGGCGAACCGATTAGTCGAGCCGGGCACGACGCTGGTCGCCGCAAAGGAATTGGCGAAACAACTGGCGGCGTTTCCGCAGCGATGCTTGAGAAGCGACCGGATGTCGGCTTACGAATCGCCGGCGCTCCCGATCGAGGCGGCTCTGCGTAATGAGTACAGGCACGGAATCGCGACCGTGCAGTCGGGCGAGACACGCGCGGGTGCGGCGCGCTTCGCGGCCGGCGAAGGACGCCACGGCAAGTTCTAGGAACGTCTGCGCTACTCGACGCGTTGCGGTGCGTGCTAAAGGGTAGCCGCATGAAAGTCGCATTCGGAATCGGCGTGGCGCCGGGCGGGCCGCTGCTCCGGCGTGAAGAGACCGGTCAATTCAGCGATCTGGTCAAGATGGCCGAGGACTACGGCGCGGCGGCGATCGGAACCTATGACTCTGCCTTCATCGGCGGCGACGCGTTCGTGCGGGCAACGCTCATAGCGCTTGCCTCGAGCCGCGCGCAGGTCGGATTGCGCCCAACGAACCCGCTCACGCGCGAGCCGCAGGTGATGGCTTCGTTCCTCGCGTCTATCGACAGCGTGACCGATGGCCGAGCGTTCGTGGAAATTGCCAGCGGGGACAGCGCGGTCCTCAATATCGGTTACAAAATCGCGTCGCGGGCGCGTATCGAGGCCTACGCGAACTGCATCCGGGACCTGCTGGCGAAAGGCGAAGCGACCTATCTTAACCGTCCGCAGCGAATACGCTGGTCGTCGATCGCGGTACGCAACCGGATTCCGATCTATATCTGCGCCGAGGGTCCCCGGATGCTGCATCTGGGCGGGCGGATCGGCGACGGCGTCATAGCGGGAACCGGACTCACGGCCGAAATCATTCGGGACACGGTCGCCAGAATCCAGGCGGGAAGCCGCGAAGCCGACCGCGATCCTTCCGAGGTCGACGTCTGGTTCACGACCCGCACGTCCCTGCACGAGGACCGCGAGAAGGCGATCGAGAACGTCAAGGCGTCGGTGTCGTCGATCCTCAATCATTCGATGCGGTACAGCCTCGACGACAAGAACGTCCCGGCGGATTTTCGCAACAAGATCCAGCAGTACGTAGATGGCTACGAGCTATACGATCACGTGATGCAATCGGGCCGGAACACCCGGCGGATGGAAGAGCTCGGATTGACGGAATACGCGGTCCAGCGGTTCGCTCTTGCGGGAAACCCGCGCGACTGGGTTGCGCGGATCGAACAGCTCGCAGATGCGGGCGCGACGAAGTTATGGGTTGGTCCGATGGGCGGCAGGCTCGACCGCCAGTTGCATTACCTGAAGATACTCGGCGAGAAGATAATGTCGCACTTCGTGTGATAGTCACTGGTGCGAATGCTTCAGAGGAAAGGAGGAAGAAATGCCGTATCAAAGATCGGTGCTGAGCCTTGGTGAGGCGCAAAAAGCGATGGACCGGATGCTGCAAGAGGCGTCGAAGGCGCCAGACCGTCCGGTGGCGATTGCCATATGCGACGATCAGGGCGAACTGATCGCCTTTGCGCGGATGGACAAGTGCGCACCGTTGCCACTGTCGATAGCGCGCAAGAAGGCGTTTACGGCTGCGCGGACCCGAGCCGATACGAAAGCCTTCGCGGATCGCCTGAAGAGCATGGGGCGGTCGATTTCGGACCTGGGAGAACCCAATCTGCTGGCCGTACAGGGTGGAGTGGCGATAATAGCGGCGGATGGGAGCCCGCTGGGCGGCATCGGCGTGAGCGGTCTCGCGGCGGAAGAAGACGAAGCGATCGCCAAGATCGGCCTCGGCGTTATCGTTGGCCGCTAGCTGCGAGGCGCAAATCCCGGACGCTTCCGAGGAGGGAGACTGAGCTATGGCTACCCGAGCCGATTTCTCCGGGAGGGTTGATGAGGCGTGGCTGGCGCAACATCGTGAGGAGATTATTGAGCCCGCGCTGCCGATAGTGGATCCGCACCATCATCTGTGGAGCCGCGCCGGCAACGTTTACCTCTTTCCGGAGTTATTGGCCGATCTCTCGAGCGGCCACAATATTCGGGCGACCGTGTTCGAGGAGTGCGGTTCGATGTACCGCGCCGACGGACCGGAGGAACTTCGTTCGCTGGGTGAGACCGAATTCGTTACCGGCGTGGCCGCGATGAGTGCGAGTGGCGGTTTCGGACCGGCGCGGGCGTGCGCGGCGATGGTCGGGAACGTCAATCTGATGCTCGGGTCGCAGGTCGTGCCGATCCTCGAGGCTCATATCGCCGCGAGCGGCGGCCGCTTTCATGCGATCCGGTTTTCTACGGCATGGGATGCAGATGAACGCGTGCATAAAACCGTGCCCCGTCCGAAAATGCTTATGGAGGAGCGGTTCCGCGAGGGGTTCCAATATCTGGCCCGATTCGGTCTCGCTTTCGACGCCTGGGTTTACCATCCGCAGTTGGCCGAGGTCGGCGCGCTGGCCGCGGCTTTCCCGCAGACGCCGATCGTGCTCAATCATTTTGGCAGCCCGATTCTGGGCGGCCCCAATGCGGGGCGCTCAGAAGAGGTCTTTACCGAATGGCGGACAGGCATGACGGCGCTTGCCGCTCACGACAATGTTTATGTCAAGCTGGGTGCGCTTCCGGTGCGGCGCTCCGGAGGGTCGCGCCAGGGCGGCGCTGCTCCGCTCTCCTCGGAGGAGATCGCCGCGGCGTGGCGGCCCTTCTTCGAGGTCTGCGTCGAACAATTTGGCGCACGGCGCTGCATGTTCGAGAGCAATTTCCCGGTGCAAAAGCGCTGGTGCAGTTACGTAGTCCTGTGGAACGCCTGCAAACGTCTGGCGGCCGGCGCCTCGGCTGACGAGAAGTCAGCACTGTTCAGCGGGACGGCGGCCCGAGTATACCGTCTTCCCGCGGGACTGGTCTGACCGCGGCGGTGCAGGCGCGGCGCTTGGAGATGCGCCGAAGGCGGTGGTATAGAAAACCACGTTAGTGCGGACGCGCAAGAGGGCGTTTTCGCAACATACGAGCAAGCAGTTACGAAAAATCAAGTTCAAGGCATACGGGGAAGAGCAAAATGGCGAATTCTCTAGAACAGGCACCGGCAGCTCAAAAAGCACCGGAGGCTCAGGCGGGGCAAGTCGAGAACTTTGACGCGCTCGTGATTGGCGCCGGGTTTTCCGGACTGTATCAAC
>DASPQS010000198.1:0-10809 GCA_035624865.1 Binataceae bacterium (SeqCode)
GGAACACTCGCGCCCCGTCACGGCGCCGGAAAAACGTGGCACGCCACTGCGTGGCCCTCGCGTCCTGCGACCAGCGGGGGTTCCGCCGACCTGCAAATATCTTTCGCATAAGGACAGCGGGGATGGAAGCCGCACCCGGAAGGTGGATTCAGCGGGCTCGGGACTTCCCCAGGCAGCTTTATACGCTCCTTGTGCATCAATGAGATGGACGGAATGGCCGAAAGCAGCGCGCGAGTGTAGGGATGGTGCGGGCTGGTGTATATGCTGTCGCGTCCCGCGATCTCGACGATCTTTCCCAAGTACATGATAGCGACGCGCTGGCTGATATGCTCGACTACCCTCAGATCGTGCGCTATGAAGAGATACGTTAGGCTTAACTGTTCTTGGAGGTCTTGTAAGAGGTTAATAATTTGAGCCTGGATAGACACGTCCAGAGCCGAAACAGGTTCATCAAGCACGAGAAACCGGGGACCGACCGCGAGCGCGCGGGCTATTCCGATACGCTGGCGCTGGCCGCCGGAGAACTCGTGAGGATGGCGGTCGAGTGCGTCCGCACCGATCCCAACCGTGCGGAGCAATTCGCGGATTCTTTCTTCCTTCTCACTGCCGCGGGCGAGATTGTGAATCTCGATTCCCTCACCGACGATCGCCCTTACCTTCATCCGCGGATTCAGCGAAGCGTACGGGTCCTGGAAGACCAACTGCATCTCGCGTCGCAGGCTTCTTAGCTCACCCCGCGACAGGGTGGCGAGGTCGCGGCCGTCGAAGACAACCTTGCCCGCGGTCGGCTCGATCAGCTTGAGGATGAGCCGGCCGAGGGTCGATTTGCCTGACCCCGATTCGCCCACCAGTCCGAGCGTCTCACCAGCCCGGATTTCGAGGTCGACCCCGTCAACCGCCTTGACCGTCAGGCGTTTGCGTCCAAGCAGATCTTCCGCTCCCGCAGGAAACTCCTTACGCAGCCGCTCGCATCGAACCAACGGTCCACTGCCGGCGAGCCCCGGGGAAGGCGACGGACTAGACGCGGATGCAGGCGACATAATGGTCCGGCGCCTTGCGCTCAAGTTTGGGCTCGACGCGCGCACAGTCGTCGATCGCAATCGGGCATCGCGGATGGAAGCGGCATCCCGAGGGCGGATGGAGCGCACTTGGAATAAATCCGGGTATAGCCTGGAGCCGGTGATGGCGCTGGCCGTCGACGCCGGGAATCGATGCGAGCAGCCCCTTGGTATAGGGACTCAGGGGATTGTGGAAAAGCTCGTTGGTCGAGGTCTGTTCCAGCACACGCGCGGCATAGAGAATTGTAACGTCGTCGGCGTATTGCGCGACGATCCCAAGGTCGTGAGTCACGAGAATCACGGCCAGGCCGAGCCGCACCTGCAACTCGCGGATAAGGTCGAGAATTTGCGCCTGGATAGTCACGTCGAGCGCGGTCGTGGGCTCGTCAGCAATGAGCACTTTGGGATTGCAAGCGAGTGCCATCGCGATCATTACCCGCTGGCGCATCCCGCCGGAGAGCTGATGCGGATAGTCCTCGACGCGCCGCTCCGGGTCCGCGATACCCACCATCCGCAGCGCCTCGACCGTGCGTTCGCGGGTTTCGCGCCGCGCGGTCCGCTGATGAAGCCGGATAGCCTCGCCAATCTGACTGCCGATGGTGAACACGGGGTTTAGCGAAGTCATCGGCTCCTGAAAGATCATTGCGATTCGTGCGCCGCGTATAGAACGCATTTGGGTCTCGCTCAGCTTGAGGAGATCGACGCCCTCGAACACGATCGAACCACCGGCAATTCGTGCGCCCTCGGGCAATAAACGCATTATCGATAGCACGCTGACGGTCTTGCCCGAGCCGGATTCGCCGACCAGGCCCGTCAGCTTGCCCGGCGCGACCGAGAAGCTGACTCCATCGACGGCGCGGACTTCGCCCTGTGCGGTGAAGAACGAGGTGCGAAGGTCTTTTACTTCAAGCAGCGGTTGCACGCGCAACCAACTTATCATCCGGCCGCGTGCGCTCGGAAGACCGCCTCGCGCGGTTGCAAGAATTAGCCGCGCGCGAGTTCCACCAGCGCCTGCGCACATTCGACTGGCCGGGTGAACATCAACTCATGCCCTGCCTTGATCGAACGCGTGGTCGGATTGCGCAGACGGCTTGATTGTCCCGGGTGCCATTTTTTCGGGTCGCCGGCTACAAGGTCGTCCTCGCAAATCACGTAGCTGGTAGGAAGATCGAGCTTGTGAAATTGCTTCATCGGAGCGATCTCGCGCGTGGGTCCGGCCGCTTCGGGAGCGAGCGCGGCCAGGACAAAATCCTGCAGGTCGTGCGAGGCGTCCTGCATGAAATAGCGGCGAAAATAATTCGCTTCCATCAGGTTGGAAAGCCCGCCGTCGACCTCCTGCATCGCCGCCGCGGTCTCCGGCGTCATCATGTTCGCGACGAAATCGTCCATCAGCGTCATGTCCTCGGGCGGGACCACGGCTGAAACGTAGATCACGCGCTTGATGCGTTCGGGAATCTTCACTGCAACGCCAGAGATCGTGAGCCCACCCAGGCTATGTCCGGCAAGCACGACGTTGTTGAGGTCGCGCTGCTCGATCAGGCGCACGACGCTTTCTACCCAAACCTCGCGTGTAACCTTCGAATGATGCAGGGGACTCGCCCCGCGTCCGGGGAGGTCGAGCGCGAACGCGCGGTGACCCTCCAATTCGAGCTGGCGCATCACGGCCGCCCAGCACCATCCGCCATGCCACGCCCCGTGTATCAGTACGAAGTTTTCTGCCATTCGATCTGCTCCAGCTGCAGTTGGTGGAGAGTTAGCCAGCGCCGGGCCGGGTGTAAAGATCATCGCAGATTGCCCGGGTCGAGGCGGTCGCGCAGATAATCGCCCAGAAAATTGAAGGACATCACCGCTACCGATATGAAGACGCCCGGAATGAGCACCCACGGGTAATGTTCGATATTTTGCGGGTCCATCGCCTGCGATAGCAGGTTGCCCCAACTCGACGCGGGCTCCTGTATACCAAGTCCAAGCAAAGAAAGCGCGCTTTCGCCCAGGATATACCCGGGTATCGAGAGTGAAGCGTTAACCGCCGCAAAGCCGAGCAACGACGGGATCACGTGGCGCCCGAGCAGACGGCGCCGCGAGCCGCCGAGCGCGCGCCCCGCCTCGACGAAAGGCGCCGAACGCACCGACGCGGCCATCCCGCGAATAACGCGCGCGAATCCCGCCCAACTGATGAAGGCCATGATCGCGACGATCATGAAGAAGGTCGCCACTGTGCTCATCCCGGAAGGGATAATCGCCGCCAGCGCGAGCAGGAAATAGAACGACGGCAGCGACATCTCGATCTCGCACCAGCGCATGATCAGATTGTCGATCAAGCCGCCGGTGTAGCCCGAGAAGGCCCCGACCATGATCCCGAGCGAGAAGCTGATGAAAACGCCGACCAGCCCGATGCACATGCTGACGCGCGCGCCATATACGATGCGTGAGAAAAGATCGCGGCCCAAACCTTCGCTGCCCAACAGGAACCATGGATCGGCAGGTGATTCGGTCGTGAACAGATGGCCGTTGTGAAAGAAGCGCACGTAAGTCTTGCGGCTGCGATCCTCGACGAACTTGCGCGCAAGCGAATCCTCAAGCTTCATCGGATAGGCGTAGAAGAACCCGCGCGCCCATTCGCGGGGTGCGCTCAGATGAAGCCGCATCGGTGGACAATCGGGCAAGTTTCGGTACTGGTACGTCGGATCGTAGGGAGCGATCAGAGGCGAAGCCGCCGCGAAAAGGTAGAAGACAGCCAGGCAAATCACAGATAAGCGCACCGGCCATGACGCCCTCCGCCATTCTTCGCGGAGTACGCGAGCGATTGAACGGCGCGGCCCGAAGACCAGCTCGGACGCAACCGGGCGCGGCAGTGCGCTCATTGCGAGGCCATCGAGGAGAAATCGACGCGCGGATCGACTGCAACCAGCGCAACGTCAGCCAGGAGATTGCCCAGCAACAGCAGTACGGTTCCCATCAGAACCGAACCCATCACCAGCGGCACGTCGAGCGAGCGCACGGCATTGAGCAGCAGCAGTCCCAACCCCTGCAGGTTCATCACCGACTCGACCAGAGCCGCGCCGCCGAGCAAATCCGCCAGCCCGTACCCGGCCATCGTGACGAACGGGTTGAGCGCGTTACGCAACACGTGCTTGTAAATCACCGTGCGTTCCGGAAGCCCCTTGGCCCGCGCGGTACGAACGAATTCGGAGTTCTTGATCTCAAGAATCTGCGACCGCATCAGCCGCATCAGCGAGGCCATCCCGGCCAGTCCCAACACCAACGCCGGCAGGATCAGGTGGTTGATACGGTCGGCGGCCTTGCTCCAGGTATCGAGCGCGGCGTAGTCGGGCGAAAAGCTGCTGCCTACCGGAAACCATCCGCTCCACAGCGCGAAATCCATAGCGAGAAACGCCAGGAAGAATGCCGGCACGGACATCCCGAGGAAGGACAGGAACGAGAGCGCGCGGTCGAGAATCGAGTTCTGCCGCACTGCCACGATGATGCCGATCGGGATCGCGATCGCCCACGAAAGGATCATACTCGCGAGTGAGAGCAGCACCGTGTTCAGCGCGCGCGATTCTATCAATCCAATCACGCTGACGCGGTAGGCGAGCGAGACGCCGAGATTGAGGTGCACGACCTCCCACAGCCAGCGCACGTAGCGGACGATCAGCGGCTGGTCGAGGCCGAACTCGCGTTCCATCTCCTTGATCACTGCCGGGGAAATGCGCGGATCCATCGCGAGGTTGCTGACGAAATTGCCGGGCACCAGCGACATCGCGCAAAACGAGACGAACGTGATCCCGACGATCAGCGGGACCATGAGCAGGATTCGCCTGACGAGAAAGCGCGCCATCGCATCAGTCCCCGACGCTTCTCTTGGCCCGCATATTCATTGTGCGCGGAACTGGATCCATTCGGGTTTGTACAATCCCCATACGGTCGGATCGTAATTTTCCAGCGTGTTTCTGTAAGCAACGTAGCTAATCTGCCGGACGGTTTCGATTATCGGGAGCTCGTAGTGAAGAATTTGCTGGATACGCCAGTAATAAGGCGCGCGCTGCATCGGATCCATCACTCGCGTGCCCTCGTCGAGCAGCCGATCGATCTCGGCTTCCCACGGCGTTGCGGGTTTGGGCTGGGCGGGATTCCAGAGATGGAGGTTGCCGGACGAACTGAGGAAGTTCGCGCCGTTGTTCGGTTCGATCCCGCCGGTGAAGCCGATTAGGACACAGTCCCAGTCGAACGAGGAATCCAGTGCCTTGACCAGCGTGATGAATTCGAGCGGCCGGTAATTGACCTGGATACCGAGAACGGCGAGATCCTGCTTGAAGATCGCGCACATCTCGTCGCGGATATTGACACCCGTGTTGGTGGTGAGGTTGAAGATCAGCGGATTCCCCTGCGGATCGCCGCGCACGCCTGGACGAAGCATGCGGTAGCCGGCCTCGTCGAGAATCCGTCCCGCCAGTTTCAAATCGTAGTCGTAGTCCTTCAGGTTCGGGTTGTAGAAAATCTTGTTCGCTGGCGAGACGTCCGAGACCGCCGCCACGCCGAGTCCGCGAAAGCACAGATTGATCATCCCTTGCTTGTCGACCGCATGCGCCATCGCGCGCATGAAGTTGCGGTCGGTAAACCATCTGTACCTCGGATCGGTGATGCCGTTGTGAACGTAATGGCGCGGGTTGCGGTTGAAAGCGAAAAACAGCGAGCCCGTGTCGATCCCGACACTGGCTACCTCGATGTTCAGTTCGCGCTCGCGTTCGCGCAGTCCGAAGACCTCCTCGGGGCGTGGCGAATAGACGTCGGTCAATCCGCCGAGGAAGCGCAGGTACTGGGCGTTCTGGTCGGGGACGATCAACTGCACCTGGCCTCGCAACCGAGGCAACTGACCGCCATTCTCGTCGCGCATCCAATAGTCGGAATTTCGGCGAAAAGGGATCATTTGCCCTGGTACGTAGCGTTCCATCTTGTACGCCCCGAGCGAAACCAGCTTGCTTGGCGGCGTGTCTATACCCCAGGTCCGGTTGAACTGGCCCGAGTCGAGCACCGGCGCTAGCACGTGAGCCGGAACGATCGGAACCCCGATCGAATAGAGCAACGGCGCAAACGGCCGCGGTAATCGCATCACCACCGTGTAATCGTCCGGCGCCTCGACCTTGATCGGCTTGCCATCCACCAGCAGCGAAAACCTGTAGCTGTTCGGCACGCGCGGGTCGTAGACCGCCCGCATCGTGAACAGCACGTCGTGTGACGTGAAAGGCACCCCGTCCGACCATTTCACGCCGTGCCTCAGATAGAACGTAATGGTCTTGCCGCCGTCACTGATTTCCCAGCTTTGTGCGAGATCGGGCTCGATCAGCGTGGTCTTCGGATTGTCTTTGACCAGCCCCTCGAAAAGGTCGCCGACCGCCGCACCCGAGGCCGAGTCGGTGACTAGCATCGGATTGAAGGTCCTGGGGTCACTAGTCGTCGAATTGTATAGCGTTTGCGTGACCGCATGATCGTTGGGCGGGCGGTTGACGCGGCATCCGGTGAAGCTCAACCCGAGCATCGCGGCCAGCGCCACCGCGAGTGGAAACCGGCGGGGTCGCACGAGCGCTCAGCCTCGGGGCGCGTCCGTCACGTTGCCGGCGTTCATGCCAAGATCAATCAGCCTGGTCGAAGGCCCCGGCGAGAGCACGAAGAGCGAGTCGGCGACCGCGCCATCCACTATGGGCCGCTCGTAGCGCAGTTTCACGCTGGTGCCCGCGGCTGGAAAATTCGCCTCGACCGCGTAAGGAAATTTGATCGCCCCGATATCTTTGTAGTCGCTGTAGTGCACTTCGTAACTCAGCTGGCCGTCGGGCAATCTCTCACGCACGAGCGTGAGCAGACCGTCGGTGAAACCCAGTTCGTCGACGGCACCGCCAGCGCGCGTGTAGGTCAGCACCTTCATATCGGCATCGTCGCTTTGCGAGGACGGCGGCAGGGTGAGTATCGCGCTATCGGGTGAAAGCGCCAGCAGCAGCCGCGCCGCCTGCTGGGGCGCCATCGGAATCTGCGCGAAACGGTCGAGCGTCGCCGCGGTCGCGGGCCCGCGCATCAGGGTGTTTTTTGACGGATCGAAAACCGCTATCTGGCCGGCGTCAGCCGTCACGACCAGAGCCACGCCGAGGGGCGACATCGCCTCGACGCGCAAGCTGGCGGGTCGCCGCACGACCATTTGCTCTCGCGCCTTGAAATGACCGCCCGGACCCGAGTACTCCATCACCGCCGGCGTCTGCATCGAATCGAGAGTCTGTTCCCGGTTCGCCAGCACGAGCGCGAGGCTGCTGGCTTCTGCTCTCTGCGCCCCGGCGGGAGGCTGGAGCGCGCAGGCCGACAGCCCGATTACTCCAGCCATCAATGCGGCGATCGCCCAATTGCCAAAGGCCCGTGACCGCCGGCCGGACGGGTCAATGCTGGGCGTGCTGCTGAACATACCCGAGCGCCGCGATCTTGGTCTTGAGCCGCTGGACCTGATCCGCGTCCTGGGCCTTCTTCAACGCATCCTCGTATTGCTGGCGAGCGTTGTAGGGTTTGCCCACTTTGCCATAGGCGTCGCCCAGATGCTCGGTTATGGTGGGGTCGCTGCCTGTCAGGTTGACCGCGCGCTCGAGTTCGACGACCGCCTTTAGGTACTCGCCCTTTTGGTAGTAGACCCAACCCAGGCTGTCGACATAGAAACCGTCCTCGGGCTCGATGTCGAGTGCGCGGCGGATGAGTTTCTCGGCCTCGTCCAGACGCCGGCCTGCCTCCGCATAGGTGTAACCAAGATAATTGAGCGCCGGCGCGTTGCTCGGATTGAGCTCGATCGCTTTGCGCATCTGCTCGGCCCCGAGCTCCTTTTGTTTGTTGCTGTCATAAAGGGCGCCCAGGGTAAACCGAAACTTGTCGTTGCGCGGCTCGAGTGTCACCATCTTGTTGGCCAGATCGATGGCGTCGGCGTAATCCTTTTTCTCCTGATAGACGCCCACCAGGAAACCCATGATTTCGGTGTCGTTGGGCTTCTTCTGCAACGCCTGCGTCAAATTACCGATCGCGCTGTCATAATCGCTGCGTTTGTCATAGAGGTAAGCGAGCTGCAAGCGCGACTCGACGTAGTGGTCGTCGCCATCAGGGATCTTCTGGAACTCCCCGATCGCCTTGTCGCTTTCGTTCATTTCGCTGTAGACGGTTCCGAGATAGAAGTGCACGCGGTAGTTCTCGGGCTCCGAGCCCAACACCAGGTTGAATTCGGTGGCGGCGCGATCGAAGTCCCCCCGCTCGAAGTACAGCAGCCCGATTTTGGTTCGCGTATCCGCAGGATTGGTCTCCAGCTGTTCCTGGCGCTGAAGCTGCGCCACGGCCTGACCGACCTTCTTGTCGCCGCCGTACAGCTCCGCCAGACGCTTGCGCACCATCTCGTTGTTGGCGTCGGCTTGGAGGATCTTCTGATAAATTGAGATCGCGTCCTTGGGTCGGTTCTGAAGCTCGCGCAGCACGGCCAGGTCGAGCATCACAAGCTGTGACTGCGGGTTCAGCTCGAGTGCCTTGCGATAATAGCGATCAGCATCGTCGTACTTCTGTGCCGCCACCATCACCCGCCCTGCGTAGTAGTAGCCCAGGAAGGAGCTGGTATCGAGCGCGATAAGCTGTTTGAAAATCGCCTCGGACTTATCGTATTCACCTCGTTTTGCGTAAAGCGTCCCGAGAAACAAATAAGCCTCCTGGTTCTTAGGCGCTAGCTTGATTACCTCCAGGTACTGCTGCTCGGAGGCGCCATCGTCGCCAAGCGCCGAGCTGATACCAGCCGTGAGCAGGCGGGCCCGCACGTACGAGGGATCAAGGGCGGTCGCGGCTTGCGCCTGTTCGAGTGCATCCTTGAGTCGACCATCACGGACGTAGAGATTGGCCAGTTGAACGTGGAGCGCGGCGTTATGCGGGTCATAGCGGACGGCTTCCTCATAGTTCTCGAGCGCTTGCCCGCGCTCTCCGTTCTCGGACGCCATTTCAGCTTTGAGGTAGGCCCCCATAGCGTAAGCCGCCGGCGGAATCTCAACGGCAGGCGCCCCGCCGAACGGTCCTCCGCTGCCCGTGCTTACCGCCTCAACCGAGCTCTCCCGATGCAGACGCGCACATCCCGCAACCGCGACAGACACCGCCACGAGAACCAGCAGCACCCAATGGCCGGACATCTTCATCATGGAGAGGGAACCTTGCAACCTTAAGCGCGACACGGCTAGCATCGCCTCCCCTGACCGTCAACGCGACTATAGAGCACTACGCGCACCGTTTTACCTCTTGCGGGATTACCTCTAGTCTTGCGCCGCACCCTATGATTGCGCAATCCCCCGCGCCGGACGCCCTCCAGCGGTGACGCGGAATTTCAGCAAACGGTCTTTAGCCGGCCCTGAGAACGGTCGGCCGGACCGCGCACGCCTGGGTCTCCTGTCATTGGTATGCGTCATGTACCTGGTTGTAAGCGGCGGCGCCTACGGTCTTGAAGACGCAGTGCATATCGCTGGGGCGCGCCTGACTCTGCTCCTTTGCTTGGTCGTGCCGCTGACCTTGAGTCTGCCTACCGCGCTGATGGCCGCCGAGCTAACCGCCTTGATGCCGGTCGAGGGCGGCTTCTACTTCTGGGTCAAGGAAGCGCTGGGACCATTCGCCGGCTTCGTCGAAGTCTATGTCACCATCCTTTACTCTGCAGTCGACACTGCGATTTACCCCGTCCTGTTCGTAACATACCTCTCTTTTCTTATCCCGGTGGGGGTTACCGGCCAGATAATTCTCGGCATTCTTATGGTCTGGGTGGCCGGAATTCTCAACCTTCAGGGGGTACGGCCGGTCGGCAACGCTTCCGTCGTCTTAACAGCCATCTTGCTTGCGCCTTTCGTCGCACTGGTGCTGGCCGGGATACCGCGGCTCGTTCATTGGCAACTTCCAGCCCAACCGTTTCCCGGCGGCTCCTTTTTTGCCGCCCTTGGCGGCGGCCTCACGGTGGTAATCTGGAACTTCAGCGGATGGGAGAATCTGAGTGTAATCGCCGCCGAAATCGACGAACCGCAGCGCAACTACGTTCGAGCGATCACCGTCGCATTACCGCTGGTTACGCTCGGATATTTGCTGCCGCTGGTGGTTTCGGTTTCAGGCACGAGCACGGCAGCGCAATGGCGCACCGGCTGGTTCGCCGAGGTCGGCCACCAGCTCGGCGGGCCCTTCCTGGAAGCCGCGATCGCTGGTGGCGGAGCGGTGTCCGCTTTCGCAATGTTCCAGGCGGCAATGCTCTGGGTATCCCGGATGCCATTCGTGCTGGCGGGCGACGGCTATCTGCCCGAGGGTCTGGCTGCCCTCCATAGCGACCGTGCGACGCCTGCGCGTTCAATCATAGCGTGTTGCGCTGGCTTCAGCCTGCTCGTGCCGCTTGGGTTTGTCACACTGGTCGTGCTCGACGTCTTCTTCTACATGTTTGCGCTTGCGCTGGAGATGCAAGCGCTGGTTCGCCTGCGCCAAGTATTTCCTGACCGTACGGGAAGGTTTGTTATTGGTGGAGGGAAACCCGCGCTATGCGCGACCGTAGTGGCACCGATTGCCACCTGGTTGGCGACTTTCGGCTTCGCCCAATCACGAGGTGGTGGCATGACGGACCTGATCGTCGGTGTCGCGCTGGCAGCGTGCGTATGGCCGGTATATGCGTTTCTGCGCCGCCGTTATGGTGGGCCACGCGTCGTATCGTGAGGAAGTCTAGCGCCGGCGACGCAGC
>DASPQS010000199.1:0-7822 GCA_035624865.1 Binataceae bacterium (SeqCode)
AGATGATGACGGACCAGGCCGGAGCGATCCGCGTGTTCGAGCTACTCGGCTTCACGCCGGAGGCGACGCTTCGCAACCACGTCAAGGACCGCTATGGGCACCGGCACGATCTGTTGATCATGGCGAACGAAATCGAAGCCACCGCTGCGGCCGATCCGGACGCGGTCTTCATCCCGCATCCGAGATAAGCACGAGCCCGCGATGACCGGCAGTTACAGCAACGAGCCGCGGCGCGAACGGCCGAGATGAGCGTATGCGCGCTGCGTGGCGACGCGGCCGCGCGCCGTGCGGGCGACGAAACCCTCCTGCAACAGATAGGGCTCATACACCTCGCAAATCGTGTCCGCCTCTTCACCCACGGCCGCAGCCAGACTCTCGACCCCGACCGGACCTCCATCGAACTTGTCGATGATCGCGGACAGGATCGAACGATCCATCCGGTCAAATCCGCACGAGTCGATTTCGAGCAATTCCAGCGCCCCCAGCGCGACCTCGCGCGTAACCACCGGCGCCGCGTTGACCTGGGCGAAGTCGCGCACGCGCCGCAACAGGCGGTTCGCGATGCGCGGAGTGCCGCGCGATCGCGCGGCGAGCTCGCGCGCACCGTCGTCATCGATACGCACGCCCAGCAGATGTGCCGATCGCCGCACGATCTCGGTCAGGTCTGTGTGCGTGTAGAAGTCGAGATGGTAATGCTGACCGAAACGGTCACGCAGGGGCGAGCTGAGGAGACCGGATCGTGTGGTTGCCCCAACCATCGTGAACGGCTTGACCGCGAGCTTCATCGTACGCGCCCCGGGCCCCTTGCCAACCACGATATTGAGTTCGAAGTCCTCCATCGCGGGATAGAGAATCTCCTCGACCACTCGCGCCAGACGATGAATTTCGTCGATGAAGAGCACGTCGCCCTTGTCAAGATCATTGACGATCGCCGCAAGATCGCCCGCTCGTTCGATCGCTGGACCCGAAGTTGATCGCAGGTTGACGCCGAGTTCGCGTGCGATGATGTGCGCGAGCGAGGTTTTACCTAGTCCGGGCGGCCCCGAGAACAAGACATGGTCCAGCACCTCGCCGCGCTTGCGCGCCGCTTCGATCGACATCCCCAGCACTTTCTTGATCCGCTCCTGGCCGACGAACTCCTCGAGCGAGCGCGGGCGCAGCGACAAATCGAGCTGGCGTTCTTCATCGCTCGAGGGCGCAGCCGGGCGGCGTTTACCGCTGCCGGCGCCGTGCGTGGCCAGCACCTGATCCGCGCCGTCCTGATCTTTATTTTTCACCGAGCAGCACCGCCAACGACTTGCGAATCAACGTTTCGAGGCTGCCCTGCTCCTCAAACCATTCGACCGAGTCGACAGCGCGTTTGGCCTCGGCCGGCTTGTAGCCCAGATTGACTAGCGCCGACACCGCATCGTCGAGCATCGAACCCGCCGCGGCATGACCGTTGGCCGAGGCGGCAGGCATCGGCGCAGGCGCCACCAGGCTGAGTGCACCAATCTTGTCGCGCAACTCGCGCACGATCCTTTCGGCGACCTTGGCCCCGACGCCGGGCACCGCGTCGATGCGTTCGACGTCTTCATGGGTGATGGCGGCGACCAGATCTTCGGGTGAAAGCACGGACAGCACCGCCAGCGCGAGCTTCGGTCCGACATGCTGCACGCCCATCAGCAAATCGAAGGCGAGCTTCTCGGAGGGTGTGGCAAACCCGTAGAGGAGAATCGCGTCCTCACGCACTACTTGCCGGATTTCGAGTTCGACCGTTTCTCCAATTGAGGGCATGCGGTAGTAGGTACCAAGCGGCACGAAGATTTCGTAACCCACGCCCGCGGTCTCGACCACCAGCCGTCCCGCATCACGCACGCGCAACCTGCCATTGAGCATCGCGATCACGAACGTTGCCGTCCCTCGGCGGCATCGCTCAGAGCGCAGGCCCGCCATGACCTCGGCACTGGCATTGGCCGAGGCATTTTCGCACGGAAAACATGGCAGAGCGCGATCGCGAGCGCATCGGCAGCGTCGTCCACCAACTCGAAATGGTCGTCGAGCCGCAGCGTCCGGCGCACCATCTGCTTGACCTGTTCCTTCCCGGCGCGGCCGTATCCGGCGATCGCAAGCTTTACATCGGTAGGGTTATATTCGAACAATTCAAGGCCGCGATGGGCCGCCGCGAGCATCGCGATCGCGCGTGCTTCGCCCAGGGTGAAAGCGCTGCGGACGTTGAGGGCAACAAAGCTGCGTTCGAGGCTCATCGCCTCGGGTGCGTGCTCGTCAATCACGTTGACGAGCCGCTGGTAAAGCGAAGCGAGCCGCTGCGGTCCGCGCTTGAGGCCTCCGCGAATCGTTCCAGCCGCGATGTGGTGCAGTTCCGAGCGCCGCTCGACCACGCCGAACCCGGTTACTGCGTTGCCCGGGTCTATTCCGATTACCCGCATACCCCGCCTCACCCACCACTTCAGTTGCCGCGTGCACGCTCAGGCGGCTGAAAATTGCGCCATCACCTCTTCATCGATATCGAAGTTCGCCGACACGCTTTGCACGTCGTCGTGATCTTCGAGATCCTCCATCAGCTTAAGCATCTGCTCGGCCTGATGGCCCGTGACTTTGACGGTGTTCTCGGGAACCATCGTGATTTCGGCGCTCGCGACCGCGATTCCCGCCTTTTCCAGCGCTTCGCGCACAGCCGCGAAATGTTCGACCGCGGTTAACACCTGAAAGGAATCATCTTCGGCCACGACATCGTCGGCGCCCGCCTCGAGCGCGAGTTCGATCAGCCGGTCTTCATCGGCAGCGCCCTTGTCAACGTTGATAACGCCGCGCCGCTTGAACATCCAGGCGACGCATCCGGATTCCCCGAGGTTGCCGCCGTGCCGGGAAAGTATGAACCTGATTTCGGAGACGGTGCGATTGCGATTGTCCGTCAGCGCGTCCAAGATAAGCGCGACCCCGCCCGGCCCGTAGCCCTCGTACGTGATCTGATCGAGCTGGCCTCCGCCGAGTTCGCCCGTTCCCTTCTTAATCGCGCGGTCGATATTGTCGTTGGGCATCGATTGCGCTTTGGCCGCAGTCACCGCCGTGCGCAAGCGCGGGTTGGCGTTGAGGTCGCCGCCGCCAAGACGAGCCGCAATCGTGATTTCCTTGATCAGCTTGGTGAAGACCTTACCGCGCTTTGCGTCCCGCGCTGCCTTCTTATGCTTGATCGAACTCCACTTGGAATGACCGGACATACGCGCCTCCGGGGTCACGCATTCTGCCGCGCTCCCGTATTGCCGCAGCTTATCATAAAGCCGGAGCCCGGTGGAGCAATTCCAATCGGTTGCCGGCGGCTTGCGGCAATCGCGCCTTTGCTATGATACTTACGGTCGTTCGATGAAGATTCGCAACGCCTGGTTTATATTCGCGGCGAGCATATGTGGATGCTTTTATCCGCCGGTTGAGAAGCCGCTGCCGCCGAGATCAACGCAGGTAACGCTCTCGGTTCCCTATGATCTTGCATGGGACGCGGTCCAGGCTATCGTAGCCCGCAACGAATTCAAAATAATTGCCGACGACCCGAACAACGGGATTCTCGAAACCCAGGCGACCGGCGGCTTTAGTTTGGCGGCCGCCGACTGCGGCGCCCTTAAAGGAATCGTCGGCAAGTATAAGGCCGAACCGGATGCGGACGCGTCCGCGGTCTACAACTTTCTGGTCAAACCCCAGGGAAACGAGGCAAGCGTCGTCAGTCTCCAGGCGACCTTTACCGCTCCGCTCCACATCCCGATGCACCCGATGAGCGACGTCCAATGCGTTTCGCGTGGAACTGAAGAATCACGCTTACTCCAGGAAGTCTCGGACCAAACGGTCCAGGAGCGTCGGCCATTTTCTCTTCCAGCACGCACGGCCCCGAGTCTATTGCCTCAAAATGCGATCGACAGCGGCGACCTTCATCGCGGCGGAATCGCCAAGTAAGGCGCGTGCGACGGCGGGCGTGGGCGGGCGGGTGCCCCATGCCCCTGCGAACGCCCAGGATTTGGCGCAGGTTCCGTCGGACGGTTGACAAATCGGGCCGCTCAGGCGAGATCGACTGAGGTCACGAGAGGCGCCGATGACCCGGTGCGAGCGCCTCGTGTTTCAGGAGAAGTACAATGAAGGGAAAGATCGCCTTTATTCCCGCTGCTCACGAGATCGACTTTCACGAATATGACGTTCCAGCGCCCCCACCGGGCGGGATCATAGCCGAGGTCACACAGACCAACGTTTGCGGCTCCGAAGTGCATATGTGGCGGGGGGAGTTCGGCGGCCGCCACGGCACTATGCCAGGCCATGAGATGAGCGGGCGGATACTGGCGCTTGGCGACGGTGTAAAAACCGACTGGGCGGGAGCGCCGGTCAAGGCCGGGGATCGCATTGCGCCCGTCTACTACATCGTCTGCAACCGTTGTGCGAATTGCGTGCGGGGAAACCAGGCCGCCTGCATCAACAAGGTGCTCGGCGGACGCCATCCTGACGATCCGCCGCATTTCGTTTCCACCTTCGCAACGCATTACGTGGTGCGTCCCAATCAGCATTTCTATCGCGTGCCCGACAACGTTCCCGATATCATCGCGGCGTCGGCGAATTGCGCGATGACGCAGGTGTACTGGGGGCTGGACCGCGCGCGGCTCAACTACGGAGAGAGCCTGGTCGTGATCGGCGCCGGCGGGCTTGGACTTCACGCAATCGCAATCGCCAAGGCGCGCGGCGCGCGTGTCATTGCGATCGACGGCATTGATCAGCGGATCGACGAGGCGAAGAAATTCGGCGCGGATGAGACAATCGATATCCGCAAGTTCGCCGATATCGACGATCGGGTAAAACGCGTGCGTGATCTGTGCGGCGGTTTTCCCGACGTTGTACTCGAAGTGGCGGGCGTGCCGCAGGCCTTCATCGATGCGCTGCGGATTAGCGGCCCGGGCGGGCGAGTGATCGAGATCGGCAATATCTCACCCGGCCTGACCGCGGCGATCGCACCTTCGATGGTGACGTTCAAATCGCTCGAACTCACCGGCGTGGTGATGTATCCGCCGCACTATCTCAAGAAGTCGCTGGATTTCCTTTCAGCGCACATCGACCGCTTCCCGTACCGGGAGATGTGCGATGCGACGTTCCCGCTTTCAGGCGCCGCGGAGGCGCTCGACCGCAGCGAACGACGCGAACTGACGCGCGCGGCCCTGTTGCCGCAGGCGGGCTGACCCCCGCGCGCGGCGCGTGCGTCTGCGAGTGTTTAGCCGCGCTGCCGCAAAGAGCGCTTGCGTCGCGGCCGCGGCGAGGGTTCCGCCTTCGCCGCCTCGGCTGCCGCGGGAGCGGGCGTGCCCATCATCCGCCAACCCACACCCGCGAGGCCGGCCAGCGCGATGAGGGTCGCGACCAGCGTCCACGGACGGCCAACCGGCCCGCTCACCTCCTCCTTGCGAACCTGGTCGAGGTCGAAAACTTGAGTAGCGCCCGGCGGCGGTCCTGATACTCGCACGACCCTGGCATCGCGGAAAAAGGCCTGACCCCGGGTCAGGTTCATGTAACCGCCGAGCCTCAGTGCCACGTCGACGTCGGCCCCGCGCGGTCCGACTTTCAAGTAGAGACCGAGCCGATGCCAGTCGTTGTCGCCCTTGAGATCGGCGGAAGCGATACCGTCCTCGAGGACAGAAACGTTGGCGCCGGTAAACGTTGAGAGCACCCCGACAGTCTTAACGTCTGCGCTGATGTAATACCATCCGGGACCCAGGCTCACCTGCTGAACCCAGCGTGCGTCGTTATCACGGTGAGTCCAGAGTTGGATTTCGCCGGAGTGGCCCCCTTGCGGGCGTATCCATTGATAATCTGTGGTGCCGGGAGTCAGGATCCATGCGTCGGTACGCCATTCATCGACCGAATTGCCCGACCCGCGGCCGAAGTCCCCATTGTTGAGCAGATTGTCTGCGGCGCGCGTT
The DNA here is from genome assembly GCA_035624865.1 of Binataceae bacterium (SeqCode). Taxonomy (GTDB): domain Bacteria; phylum Desulfobacterota; class Binatia; order Binatales; family Binataceae; genus JASHZA01. Next base: position 5,943 of record DASPQS010000199.1, read on the forward strand.
CCGCACGGAACGATCAAGAGGCCGACGGCCAGCGTAGCAATCCACAGCCAGACCTCGATACGGATTGATGATCTCATTGCCCGTCAGATCCAGTTCCGCAACCCCGCTCCCTCGAGCCACATGCGCGCGTAATAGCCATCGCGGGCGATCGGGATACCAAGCCAAACCGGCAGAAAGTAGATGAACGCCATCATCGCGAGCGCCACAAAAACACAAAAGATCAGCCGATCAGCGCGACGAAAATTGAAAGCCACAAGATAGGCGAATAACAGAATCACTACCGCAGGCAGACCGGCGTACGGGCGCCATTGTGTAGGAATGATCGCCGGCTTCAAAACGAAGGCGATATGGCCGACACCGATGATCAACGCCGGCAACAAGGCCAGGAACAACGCGAAACTCTCCCAGAATTCGCTCTCGCCCCTCCAGAAGTCGGCCAGGACCGCGCCCAGTGCGAGATATCCGAGATAGACGGAAGGCATGTAATGGTAAAGGAAGAGGATGCGGCCCACCGGAATCCACATCGCCAGGTAGGCGAGATATCCGGTTACGATGAAAGTTCGCGCCACGTTCGGGCGCTCGCTCGCGCGCACCGCCATAATCGTCATCGCCGGAATCACGGCCCACCACGTCAGCGGGTTGCCCGCCCCCCAGATGGTAGAGACGTCGCCTTGGGGCGGAAAGTTTTGCCAGTAGGCCACGGGCCGCAACATAAGCGGCCAGCTCCACCACGGCGAAGCGTACGGATGGGTCGCGGTTGAAACGCTTTTCTCGTACCACACCACGCCCTTGTAGTACTGGAAAAGATCTTCGATGCCGCCCCACCATCCCAGGTAATAGTGGGGCAGGAAAGACGCGATGTAGAAGATGGCCGAAACCGAACCCATCACGATCAGTCCGCCCATCGCCAGCCGCATCTGCGTGGAAACCGGCTCCGAGTGAGCTTCAGTGACAGGCCGCAGCAGCGTGAATGCAACGAAGCCGGCGACCAGGAGGAAAGTTATCGCCGGCACATAGAGCTTCGAACCGAGGCAAAGACCCAGCACGATCCCGAGGTAGACCAACGTACGGCGGCGCTCCCGCGCCTCCGGCGTCTGTATAAGGCGAAACAGCAACAGGTAGGAAATCGCGGCAAAAGTCAGGTACACGATGTCGATGCAACCGATGCGCGAGTCGACGATGAAAAATCCGTCGCAGGCGACGAACCCCGCCGCCAGCGCAGCCGCCAGTCGCGAACCAAACATCCGCCGCCCGAGCAAGTAGGTCACCGCGACGAGTATGGTGCCAAGCGTTGCGTTGCCCAGCCGCCAGCTCGATGAGTAATCTCCAAACAGCGCGATTCCCAGCGCAATGATCATTTTTGCGATCGGGGGATGAGGATCGAGAAAGGGCTCCCCATGAAGATAATGCCGCGCCTGACCGACGAAATGAACTTCATCGAAAACAATCTCGCCCGGATGTCCGAGATGCCAGAAGCGAAGCAAGGCGGCGACCACCGTTAGCGCTGAAATCGCGATGGTGTCGAGCTTTGTCCATGGAAAGCTTGCGAAGGTATCTGCGGGGGCGGGGCTCAATTTGAAGCTGGCGGACCAATCCTTTAGCGCCATTCGAAACCTCGCTTCGCCTCTCGCAGCAAGACTCGCCGCCTCAACCCCCGCCGCCTGAACCGCTTCCGCCGGCCCGCCGGATCGCGCATATCCGTACGCAGCAGCGATCGCGAATGCGACCAGATTAATCAGGGAAACGGCCATCGCCGCGGGGTCACGCGCATCGAGAAACACGGTCGTGCGAAACGTATGGAGGACGTATGCCAGGTTTACGAGGCATGTCAGGGTGAGCACTCCAAAAACCGCGAGCATCGCCGGCTCCTCGATCGCAAG
>DASPQS010000200.1:0-3081 GCA_035624865.1 Binataceae bacterium (SeqCode)
CGGTGGACTGCACGACGTATCCATCGTAATGCCGCACGGCGTCGATCATGAGCTTCAGCGCTGGATCGACGATCGCGCGGGCCTCTTCCGGGTCGAGGTCCTCCATCAACTCGGTCGAGCCCTTGATGTCGGCGAAGAGGGCGGTGACGGTCTTGCGCTCGCCCTCGAGATTTTCGGCGGCGGACGCAGCGGCGATTCGAATCCGGGAATCGTCGGACTTCTTTGCGGCGGCAGGCGCGTCAGGCGCCGGCGAGGTCAGAGCGCTGCCGCAATCGCCGCAGAATTTTTCGCCGGGTTCGTTGGCGGCGCCGCATTTGGGACAAAGCGCTTGAAGCGGCGCTCCGCAATCTGCGCAGAACTTGCGGCCTTCGCGATTCTCGGTTGCGCACTTGCTGCAACGCATCGGTTTACTCGGGGGAGCCGCCCTTCATATATCACCCGGCGTTGCACGGGGACCAGCGGGTCGGTCGAAGACGGCCGAAACCGGATGCTCAGCTACAAAAGGTTTTGCCGCACGCTAATGCGAGAGGCCGCGGAGGAGGTGGGCGGCGGCGATCAGGATTACCGCGCCGATGAGGCCAAGCACGATATCGGCGAAGAAGCCGAAGCCCTGCCCGCGCATCAACTTCCCAGCGAGCCATCCGGCGATGAGTCCGATGATGATTGCTCCGAAGAGGTGATGCACGTGCATGATCTCGTCCGCCCTCCGCGCGGCGTATCTGAAGCGGGCGGCGTCCGGGAGTGGTTCCCCGTAATCCCGGATGGCCGCCGCGGATCGTTACTTTTTCTGATCCATTGGAGCGCCGCAGCACTTCAACTGGCCGCCGCCGCCCTTGGTGACGATTACCTGGGAGCCGCACTTGCCACAGATGTAAACTTTTCCGAGCTGGTTAGCCATTTCCCCGAAACACTCCTCGAATCGATGTTATGTCCGAAGCTCACGCGCCCTTGAAGAGCGGTTTGCGCTTTTCCAGGAAGGCCTTCACGCCTTCGGCACGGTCGGCCGTGGTTTGTAGCAGGGCATAGAGATCTTCTTCAAGCCTGATGCCTTGTTCGAGCGTCATGTCGGCACCCTTGCGCACCGCGTCCTTGACCATGCGCACGCCCAGCGGACCGCGGGTGGCGATGGTGCCGAGCAATTCGCGTATAACGCGCCCGAGTTCCTTGCGGTCGCGGGCGAGGTAGGTGACGAGCCCCAGGCGCATCGCCTCTTCGCCGCGAATCGGCTCACCGGTCAGGATCATCTGGAGAGCGGCCGCGGCGCCGATCAAACGGGGCAATCGCTGGGTGCCGCCGAAGCGGGGGAGCTTGCCGCGCTGAAGCTGGCGGATCGCGAAGCGCGCACCGGCCATCGCGGCGCGGAGGTCGAGCGCGAGGGCGAGCTCGAGCCCTTCATCGAGCGCGTCGCCGTTGATAATCGCAACGGTCGGCTTGGAGATGAGCGCGAGGGTTTCGACCAGGCGCGGGTCGACGTCGTCGTCAAAACCGGTGGCGAAGACCGAACCGGTCCCGGTGATCGCGAGCGCATGGATCGAATCGTCGTCCTCGACGTTTTCGGCAAGGTCCATCAGCTCGCGGGCCATCGCCGCGCTTATTCGGTTGCGGGCGGCCGGCCGCCTGAGCGTCGCGATGGCGCATCCGCCTTCGAGCGCCAGGTCCACCGCGCCGGTATCCGGGCGGGGCCGCGAGCCGCGGACGAGCGAGGCGGCGCGGGTAGGGCCGTCAGGAAGATGCGTCGGGGCGGATTTCATGCTGCTGGACACCGCGAGCGATTTCCGCGCCGGGCTACTGCTGCGCCTGCTCCTTTTCGCGCGCGTGCAGTTCCTTGCGCAGAATCTTGCCGAGCGCATTCTTGGGCAGCGCGTCGATGAACTCGATCTCCTCGGGCCGTTTGAAGCTCGCCAGGCGCGAGCGGCAGAAGTCCTGCAACTCGGCGCCGCCGACTTTCTGGTCCGGTTTGACCACGACGAAGGCCTTGACCGTCTGCCCCCACTCGACTGAGGGGATGCCGATGACGGCGGCTTCGTCGACGGCGGGATGGCTCATCAGGACGGTTTCGATTTCGGCGGGCGCGATATTTTCGCCGCCGCGAATAATCATGTCGTCCTTGCGGCCGGCGAAGAAGACATAGCCGTCTTCGTCGACCCATCCGAGGTCGCCGGTCGCACGCCATCCGTCGGCCAGCGCGGCATCGTCTTCGCGCCCGGCGTAGCCTTTCATGATACGAGGCGTGCGGATGATGATTTCGCCGACGTCGCCCGCCGGCAGAAAATTACTGGAGTCGTCGCGGACCTTGATCTCGACGTCGGGCAGCGGCCTGCCGATCGAGTTGAGCCGCCTGAGCTTGAGTTCCACTTCCTGGGGCGAACCCTGGATCCGGTGATCGTCGGGGCCGAGGATGGTGAGGGACGAAGTGGTTTCGGTCTGGCCGTAAGCGTTGACGAAGCCGACGCTTTGCGGGAAGGCCTGGATCGCGCGGCGGATTACCGCGATCGGCATCGGAGCGCCGCCGTAGGCGAGATTGGTGAGCGCGGAAAAGTCGGTCTTGCGAAAGCTGGGTTCGTCGAGCAACTGCTTCATCATGGTGGGCACGACGAAGGCGTGGGTGACGCTCTCCTTCTGCACAAGATCGAGCCAGGAACGCGGGTCGAACTGCGGCATCACGACCATTTTGCGGCCGGTCCAGAGGTTGGTCATCATCGCGGTGGTGCCGGCGATATGGTAGAAGGGCGCGCATACGAGGAAGGCGCCGCGTTCGGTGCCGTCGGCCATCTCGACGTTGGCGGTGACGTAGGCGGTGAAGTCGCGGAAACTCAGCATCACGCCCTTGGGCAGGGAGGTGGTGCCGCTGGTGTACATCAGGACCGACACGTCCTCGTCCTCGACTTCCGCCTCGTTCTCGTCGGGTTCCGCTTTGGTGATGAGATCGGTCAGCCGCGGAAATTGACTGTCGGCGGTACCTAGCGCGAGCAGGCGGGTGTCCTTGAGACGCGGCTGGATCCGGCCGGCAAGTTCGATATAGCGATCGCCGACGAGCAGGCCCCTCGCGGCGGCGGTGTTGATCATGTATTCGAGTTCGGG
>DASPQS010000201.1:0-3247 GCA_035624865.1 Binataceae bacterium (SeqCode)
ACGCCGGCAAGATCAAATGTCTGGCCGTCGAGAATGTAGTCGGTCAGGCCTTCGTGAAGAAGCTCCACGAGATGGCGAGTGGAGCCGCCGCGCACGAAGCGCGCCTTCACGCCGGCATCCTTCATCATGCGACGCAGATAATCCACAAACGCGAGTGCGATTCCCCCGGCGCCGGCCTGAAAGGAGAAACCGTCGCGCATGATGCCGGTGTCGCGAATGAACCGCGCTACATACTCCGCGATCTTCAGCCGGTCAGGACTGCGAGTGATCTCAGTCGTACCCGAGACGATCTTCGAGGGGTCGCCGATCGAAGGCACCGCGACCACGTAGTCCACGTTGTTGCCGTGGATCTGCCAGGGCACGCAAGGGAAGGGCACGAGGCTATCGATAACCACAATAACGTGGTCGGCATACATCGAATCGGCGAGCGCGAAGCCCAGTGAGCCGCACGCGGACTTGCCCAGCGAGCCGGTAGCGTTGCCGAAGGCATCAGCCGTCGGCGCCGCGATGACGGCGATGTCGATGTGCACCTCGCCATCCTGGATCGCCTGCCAGCGTCCGCCGTGCGAGCGCAGCACGCCCAGGCCGCGCATCTTGCCCTGCGAACAGTACTCGCCCAGCGGCCCGTTCATCGAGCCCTCGATGTGATGGACCACGCCGGCCTCCATCAGCTCGATTACTGGCGCCTGCGCCGGAAATGATGCGCTGGGGAACCACATCAGGTCGCGCACGCCCATGCGGGCTGCAGTCTGGAGCGCCATGAGAGCGACCGCGTCACCATCGCGCAGATGATGATGATTGGAGATCGTCATCCCGTCGCGCAGGCCGCATTGGCGCAATGCGGTCTCGAGATCGGGGACGCGCTTGTCGCCGTTGGCGGGATAGTCGCATGCTGCGCGGATGGGCGGCGCGGCCTTCGATCCCTGCGGTTGATGTTTGCCAACGCCGGGAAAAGGCACCTGCTTCCGACCGTTCACCACGGTGGGAACGTCCCGCCCGGCGGCATTCTTGATGAGTTCGAAACCGTTGGTCATTCCGGTGCTACGTCGTGTCGAGATTGTTTACAGCCGGTTCGGCTATCGGCAGCAGTCCCATTTGGCGTGCGCGTTCCACCAGTTTGAGAGCGCGTGCAACGACAGGCGGATCGATCATCTTCGAACCCAGCGAGACTACGCCCACTCCACGCTGCTGCGCGGTCTCGAATGCGGCTGCGATCTGCAGCGCCTTTTCGATTTCGGCTTGCGAGGGTGCGAAAGCCTGGTGGATGACCGGTATCTGTAGTGGATGCACGCAGCCCATGCCGTCAAATCCTAGGGCGCGGGCTGACTCCGCCCAACGGGCGAGGCCCTCCATGTCGCCGATGTCGCTATAGACGGAATCGCTGGCCTGAATGCGGGCGGCGTGGGCCGCGTTCACCAGCCGCGTGCGCGCGTAGAGCGACTCGCGGCCGTCGGCGGTCTTTACCACGCCGAGGTCGGCGGTGTAATCCTCGAGACCGATGCTCATGGCGACCAGTCGCTCGCTGGCCGTCGCGATGGCAAACGCGTTCTCGATTCCCAGGGCCGATTCCAGAATGCACATCAGCCAGATTGGCCGGTCGATCTTGCAGCGCGCCGCGATCTGCGTCACTCGCTCTTCCACTGCCAGGATCTGCTGCGCGTGCTCGGCCTTGGGAATCAGCACGACATCGGGTGCCTCGGGGACAACTTCCTCCAGATCCTCGTCGCCGAGCGGGAGCTGATTTATCCGCACCATGCGCTCGGCGGCACCGAAGTCCACCGCGCGCAGGGCGTTGCGCACCAGAATGCGGGCTGTGTCCTTTTCCGCCGGGTGCACAGCGTCCTCGAGGTCGAGGATGATCGCGTCGGGTGCGTGCAGCCCGGCGTTGATGAAATATTTGGGCTCGCTGCCGGGAAGGTAAAGCCGCGAGCGGCGCAGCCGGTCGCGAGAAGAAGGCGGCGGCAGCGGGACGGATTGCGGAAGGGCACGGGGCCCTTGTCCGAGCCCCGCGCGCCGTACCGCCGCCTCAATTCGCGCGGAGATGACGAACGGCAGAGCGCCTTCATCCTCAATGGCAATGCGAGCGTGAGAAATGCCGAGTTGCGCCAGCACCTCTCGAGCTTGCGCGCGGATGCTGTCGCCATAATAAGGAGCGACGCGGGATTGCAGTTTGACCTCAATGCCGCCGCTACTGCGCGGCTCAAACGCGACCCGCAGATCGGAGCGGACATCCGGTCCGGAGCGGCCGGCCTCAGCGTGGGTTCTTGCGTCAGCCGATGTAGCCATCGATTGATTCTCTTTCTCAACGCGCTGTTTCAGCCGGCTGCCGGATGTCGACTCTAGCAAGCTTCTCCAGGATCGCATCCGTCATCTGCGTCGTACTTGCCGCGCCCTGTGCGATTGCCTTGGGCCCGCCCGGGATGCGCATCATATCGTAAGTACGTACCTTGCCTTCGCGAACCACAGCGGCGATGGCGGCGCGCACGCGCTCCGCCCTATCGTTTTCGCCCACGTGGTCAAGCAGCATGGCCGCGGAGAGGATCATGGCAATGGGGTTGACGATGGGCGGATCGAGTTCGGCATATTTCGGCGCCGAGCCGTGCGTGGGCTCGAACACCGCGACCTCATCGCCGATATTGCCAGACGCGGCGAATCCCAGCCCGCCGACGAGTCCGGCAAAGGCGTCCGAGATCACGTCGCCGAACAGGTTCGAGGCGACGACTACGCCGTAGTCCTCCGGGTTCTTGGTCAGCCACATGGTCTGCGCGTCGATGTTCGTGGACCACAGCGGAGTTTCAGGAAACTCTTTGGCAACCTGTTTCGCGACGTCCTCCATCATGCCGGAGGTCTCGCGCAGCACGTTCGGCTTTTCGCAAATGGTCACGTTCTTGTAGCCATACCCGCGCGCCCATTGGAAGGCGGCGCGGCAGATGCGCTCGGCCGCCGGGCGTGTGATGATGCGGACGGAGACGGCGAGATCCTCGCCCTTGACGTTGGCAAACGGCTTGAACTTCGCGTGAGAGGCCAGCGCCTGGCGCACCGGCTGCGGCGGATTGGTCCACTCAACACCGCAGTAAAGCCCTTCGGTGTTCTGCCTAAAGACCGCCACATTGACCCGCGGTTCTTCAAAGCCTCCGCCGGGTTTCTTGCGGATGAAGTTCAGCGGGTTGCCGGGAAACCCGATGCAGGGGCGCACACAGATGTCTAGGTTGAACCGCTGGCGCATGGTGACGATCGGGCTGTAATA